>JAUYMC010000369.1 GCA_030699545.1 Gemmatimonadales bacterium
CAGCCCGAGAACGGCCACCGGCTCGTCTATCTCGACAACGCCGCGACGACGCAGAAGCCGCGGCCGGTGCTCGACGCCATCGTCCGGTACTACAGCACCAGCAACGCCAACGTCCACCGCGGCGCCTATACCCTCGCCGTCGCCGCCACCGACGCGTACGAAAGTGCCCGCCTCACCGTCGCCCGCTTTGTGAACGCCTGGGCACCGGAAGGCGTCGTTTTCACCCGCGGGACGACCGAGGCGATCAACCTCGTCGCGAGCACGTGGGGCCGGACCAACGTCCAGCGGGGCGACACGGTCGTCGTTACGGGGATGGAGCACCACTCGAATCTGGTCCCCTGGCAGATGCTCTGTCTCGAAAAGGGAGCCACGCTTCGGATGGTGGCGATCACCGAGGACGGGCGGGTGGATCTGTCGGACTTCGGGAAAGCGCTGGCATCGCGGCCCAAGCTGGTGGCCTTCCCCTACGTCTCGAACTCACTCGGGACCGTGAACCCCGCCGCCCAGCTGACCAAGCTGGCACAGGCGGCCGGCGCCACCGTCCTGATCGACGGCGCCCAGGCGACGCCCCACCTGCGCGTGGACGTGCAGGGGCTGGGCTGCGACTTCTACGCCTTCTCCGGGCACAAGATGCTCGCGCCGATGGGGAGCGGGGCCCTCGTGGCGAAGCCGGCGTTGTTGGAGGAGATGCCTCCCTATCACGGCGGCGGCGAGATGATCGAGCGGGTGTGGGATGACCGGTCCAGCTGGAACCGGATCCCCCACAAGTTCGAGGGCGGCACCCCCAACGTGGAGGCGGCGGTCGGCCTGGCGGCGGCCATCGGGTACTTGGAACAGATCGGTTTGGACCGCGTGGCCGAGCACGAGCAGGCGCTCGCGCGGACGACTATCGAGCGGTTGAACGAGATCGAGGGCGTCCGCGTGTTCGGGCCGAGGGACCACCGGGCGGGCGTGGTGCCGTTCGTCTATGGCGATATCCATCCGCACGACCTCGCGACGATCCTCGACCGCGACGGCGTGTGCATCCGGGCGGGGCATCACTGCACCCAGCCGCTGATGCGGCGCCTCGGCGTGCCGGCGACCGCCCGCGCGTCCTTCTACATCTACAATGACGTCGACGATATCGACGCCCTGATCGCTGCGCTGCGCCGCGCGGGCGAGTTGTTTGGCGTCTCTTCCCCCCTCTCCCTCCCCTCGTAGCTTGGGGGCATGTCGGCCCCTGTTGTTCGCGTAGACAACGTCACCAAGCGGTTTGCGGGTCACACGGCGGTGGACGGTCTGTCCCTCTCCGTGCCGCCGGGGACGTTGTACGGCTTGCTCGGCCCCAACGGCGCCGGCAAAACGACGACGATCCGGATGCTGATGGATATCTACGAGCCCGACAGTGGCTCGATCCGCCTGTTCGATACCGACCGCGGCGGCCGAGCGCATTCCCAGCGGATCGGATACCTGCCCGAAGAGCGCGGGCTGTATCCGCGGATGCGGGTGCTGGACGTGCTGGTGTTTCTGGCCGAAGCCAAGGGGGTGGCCCGGCGGATCGCGCGCGTGCAGGCGCTCGAGTGGCTCGATCGCCTGGGCCTCGCCGACTGGCGACTCCGCAGGGTGTCGGATCTCTCGAAGGGGATGCAGCAGAAGGTCCAGTTCATCTCCACGATTCTGCACGACCCCGACCTCATCGTGCTCGACGAGCCGTTTTCAGGTCTCGATCCCGTCAATTCGCAGGTGCTGCGAGACACCGTCGTGGACGCGCGGCGGCGCGGCAAGACGATACTGTTTTCGACCCACATCATGGAGCACGCCGAGAAGCTGTGCGATCAGCTGTGCATCATCGCGCGCGGGAAGAAGCTGGTGGACGGCGCGCTTCCGGCGGTGAAGCAGATGCATGGCGGCAAGCACGTGGTGGTGGCGTTCGATGGGAGCCAGGGCGCCGCCGCCCGCATCTTCGCCGACCGGCGGCTCGTGGCACGGGTCGAGGACTTCGGCGGCGGGGGTCAGGAGGCGGAGCTCGAGCTGGCGCCGGGCGCCGATGCGCAGGAGATCCTCCGCGCCCTCATCGAGTCGGGCGCCCGGTTGCTGCGCTTCGAGCTGGTCACCCCCTCTCTGCACAAGATCTTCGTCGACCTGGTCGGTCCCGACGCGGCGAAGGCGGCGGCGGTGCCCAATGCATAAAGTCTGGGCCGTGATCCGGCGCGAATTCATCGAACGGGTGCGGACCAAGTGGTTCTGGGTGGCGACGCTGGTGGGCCCCCTCTTCTTCGCGGCGATCATGGTCATCCCCGTCCTGATGGCCCGCAGTGGCGGGGTGCGGCAGATCGCGGTGGTGGATGACACGCCCAACGAGTTTGGGACTCGCGTCGCCGAGGAGCTGTCGACCGGCCGCTCGTTCCGGGCTCGGCGCGTGGAGGCGGGCCTGGGCGTGCTCGATTCGCTGACGGCAGCGGTCGAAGCCAAGGCGCTGGACGGGTTTCTCATCCTGCCCTCCGACGTCGTCGAAACCGGCCGCGCGGAGTACCGCGGCTCCAACGTTTCCTCGATGCAGGCGGTCGAGGACCTGCAGCGCGGCCTGAATCGCCTGATCGTCAAGGCGCGACTCGAGCGCGAGGGGGTGAATCCGGCGGTCGTCGATCGCGCGCAGATCCGCATCCTGCTCGACACCAAGAAGATCTCGCGGGGCCGCACGACCGCGGAAAGCGCCGGCGGCTCCTTCATCATGGCCTACATCATGGCCGTGCTGCTGTTCATGGCGATTCTGCTGTACGGCGTGAACGTCATGAGCTCGGTGCTCGAAGAAAAGACCAACCGCATCATGGAAGTGCTGGTGTCGTCGCTCAAGCCGTTCGAGATGATGCTGGGCAAGGTGCTCGGCGCGGGCAGCGTCTCGTTGCTGCAATTCCTCATCTGGGCGCTGTCGGCGCGGCTGCTCATGTCGCAGCGCGGCGCGCTGCTGCGGGCGATGGGCGCGGGAGGAGAGAATGCCGGTGGCGGGTTCCAGATGCCGCCGATCCCCGGCTCCACTATCGCCGTGTTCCTCGCGTTCTTCCTTGGCGGGTTCCTGCTCTACTCCGCCATGTTCGCCGCGGTGGGCGCGATGTCGCGCAACGAGCAGGAGGCCCGCCAGGCGCAGCAGCCGGTGACCTTCGTTCTGATGATCGCCTACCTCTCCATTTTCGCGTTGACGAACGATCCGAACTCGGCGTTCTCGCGGACGCTGTCGATGGTGCCGTTCACGTCGCCGATCGCGATGCCGGTGCGCTGGACGGCGGGGAGTCTCCCGCTGGGGGAAGTACTGATCTCGGTGGCGATCCTGATTGCGGGGATAGCAGGGGTTACGTGGGTAGCGGCGAGGATTTACCGGGTGGGGATCTTAATGACTGGGAAACGGCCCACCCTGAAAGAACTCGTTCGGTGGGTCAGGGCCTAGACGCCAAGGAGACGCCGAGCGGCCGAGAGGCTGAGGGGATGTGAGGAACGAGGCGTCAGAAAGGCACGGCACGGATGAATTCGATGCCGTGCTTTTGGTTCTCGGTCATTAGGGTGTCGCATGGCTCACTACAAGACACTCAAAGCTTGGCAGCATGCTCAACGACTTGCGATCGACTGTGTGCGCATATCTAAGAGCTTTCCAGACTATGAGCAGTCCGGGCTCGCGGATCAGTTGCGCCGCGCGTGCTACAGCGTGCCTCTCAACATCGCCGAAGGAAACACGCGATACGGCTCCCGAGATGCCCGACGTTTCTTCGATACGGCTCGTGGTTCTCTCGCTGAAGTTGAAACGATCATCGGGATAGCGAGAGAATTGGAATACGTCTCGGCGGCGGATTTCGGTCGGTTGGAAGCCCTGACGGACGAAACCGGACGAACACTTTACGGCCTGCTTCGGAAGGTCAGTGGAGCCGCCGGAAAGCTCCCGATCCCTCGCGCCTCGTAGCCACTCGCCCCTCACAGCCCCTCAGCCTCTCGGCCTCTCGGCGTCTCCCTCGACGTCTCGACTCTGGGCTCAGTATACTTCGAGCAATGACCGTGGATCACGACGTCGTAGTTGTGGGGGGTGGGCACGCAGGCACAGAGGCAGCGGCTATGGCAGCTCGTCTGGGTGCCAGAACGCTCCTCCTCACATCGTCGCTCGACACCATCGGTGCCATGAGCTGCAATCCCGCCATCGGCGGCATCGCCAAGGGGACCGTCGTCCGCGAGGTCGACGCCCTCGGCGGCATCATGGGCCGCGCGACCGATCACGCCACCATCCAGTTCCGGATGCTGAATCGCTCCAAGGGGCCCGCCGTCTGGGCGCCGCGCGCGCAGTGCGACCGGACGCTCTACAAGCGCGCCGTCCGGTCGCTGCTCGAGCAGTTCCCCACTCTCGAGCTCACGCAGGGCATGGTCACAAATCTGTTCCTCGAAGGTCAGCGCATCAGCGGCGTCGAGACGGCCGACGGCCGCCGCTTCGGCGCGCGCGCCGTGATCATCACCGCGGGCACGTTCCTGCGCGGCCGCATTCACATGGGCACCGACACGCAGATTCCGGCGGGACGCGCCGGCGACCGGCCTTCCGTAGAGATGGCGCAAGCCATTGAAACACTTGGACTTACAATCGCACGCTTCAAGACCGGCACGCCTCCTCGCATCGATGGTCGAACGGTCGACTGGGGCAAGGTCGAGCGGCAAGACGGCGACGGCGACGACTACCGCTTTTCCTTCTATCAGTCTGTCGAACGTCCCCGACAACTGCCCTGCTGGATCACGTGGGCCGGCACCGCGGTCAAGGAGATCATCCAGCGACACATCGGCGAGTCGGCGCTGTACGGTGGCGCGATCAGCGGCCGCGGGCCGCGCTACTGCCCCTCGGTCGAAGACAAGATCGTGAAGTTTCCGGCCGCGGAGCGCCATCAGATCTTCCTCGAGCCCGAGGGACTCGACACGAGCGAGTTGTACGTCAACGGGCTCTCCACTTCCCTCCCCGTCGCCGTGCAGCTCGAGTTTCTGCACGCGGTGCCGGGGCTCGAGCGCGCCCGCATGACTCGGCCCGGCTACGCGATCGAGTACGACTACTTCCCACCGACCCAGCTCACGCCGTGGCTCGAGGTGAAGACGGTCGAGCACCTGTTCTTTGCGGGGCAGATCAACGGCACGACGGGCTACGAAGAGGCGGCCGGCCAGGGGGTGGTCGCGGGGATCAACGCCGTGCGGCGGATCCGCGGTCAGGAGCCGGTGATCCTGGGACGGGACGATGCGTACATCGGCGTGCTCGCCGACGATCTGGTGACGCGCGGTGTAGATGAGCCCTACCGGCTGTTCACCTCGCGTTCGGAGTTCCGGCTGCTGCTGCGTCAGGACAACGCGCTGCGCCGCCTGCTGCCGCTCGCCGAGCGGCTCGGCCTGTTGTCTGATAGTGAGCGCATGGTCGCCAACGCACGGCTCGAGCGCGAAGAGGCGGCGCTCAGTCTCGCGCGCGACACCGTCATCACACCCGCGCAGGCCGCGGGTCCGCTCGCGGCCGGGGGGACGTCGCTGGCGGACAGCGATCGTGTGGCCGCGGTGGCTCGGCGTCCCGGGGTGAGCCTCGCCGCGCTGCTCGAAGCCGCGGGTGTGAATCAGGGGCTCGACCCGAGCGCCGTGCTCGTCGCGGAGATCGAGCTCAAGTACGATGGGTATCTCGCACGCGAGCGGGAGGCGGCGGCGCGCCTCGCCGAGCTGACGTCGTTCGTGCTGGCGCCCGACCTGCCCTACCTCGAGCTGCGCAGCCTCGCGACCGAAGCGCGCCAGAAGCTCGATCACGTGCGGCCTGCCACGCTCGCGCAGGCGGCGCGCATCCCCGGCGTGACGCCGAGCGACCTTCACAACCTCGTCCTCGAGGCGACGCGCCGGAGACGCCAAGTGGCGTAAGGTTGCAGTTTCACGTGAAACTTCGCCCTTTCGTTTCACGTGAAACGAACGTATATTTTCCGGTCGCTTGGAACGTAGTTACATAACTCGTTACAACACAACTACTTACGATATGTCGCGCGTCATCGCCATCGCGAATCAGAAGGGCGGCGTCGGAAAAACCACGACCGCTGTAAACCTCGCGGCCTCGCTCGCGGCCGCTGAGCGAAAAACGCTGCTCATCGACGCCGATCCCCAAGGCAATTCGACGAGCGGTGTCGGCATCGAACGCGATCGCATTCGTCACTCGTTGTACGACGCGCTGCTCGACGGCCGCGCCCTCGCGCAAGCGCGCTTCCCGCATGTGCATTTCCCCTATCTCGACGTCGTGCCCGCGACACAGGACCTCGTGGGCGCCGAGCTCGAGCTCGTCAATCAGTCCTCGCGCGAGACGATGATGCGCCGTGCGCTGCGCGACATCCGCGACGAGTATCAGTACGTGATCATCGACTGTCCGCCGTCGCTGGGCTTGTTGACGCTGAACATGTTGACCGCGGCCGACAGCGTGATCATCCCGATCCAGTGCGAGTACTACGCCCTGGAAGGCCTGTCGCAGCTGCTCAACACCGTCAAGCTGGTCCAGCGGAATTTCAACCCGGCGCTCGCCATCGAGGGCGTCCTGCTGACGATGTACGACGCGCGACTCAACCTGTGCAAACAGGTGGCCACCGAAGCGAAGGAGTACTTCGGCGCGCGCATGTTTGCGATGACGATCCCGCGCAACGTGCGGCTCGCCGAGGCGCCGAGCTTCGGGAAACCGATCGTGTTGTACGACGTGCAGTCGGTCGGCGCAAAGAGCTACTTGGCCGTGGTGCAGGAGCTCATCCGCCGGGTCGAGCACGCCGCCCCACCCGCTCCCGCACTACCCGCCACGGAACTGCCGGAGGTGCCCGCATGACCGAAGCCGCCGCAGGACGACGCCGCCTGGGTCGTGGCCTCGAGGCCCTGCTCGGACCGACGCGCGATGAGGCCGAGCGGGAAGGGAGCCTGGTCGAGCTGCCCATCAAGGACATCCGGCCCAATCCCTTCCAGCCGCGCCAGACCGTGGACCCCGCCGCACTCGAGGAGCTGGTGTCCTCCATCAAACAGGCGGGTTTGCTGCAGCCGATCGTGGTGCGCCGCGCGCATGGCTCCTACGAGTTGATCGCCGGCGAGCGGCGTCTGCGCGCCTGCCAGCAGCTCGGGTGGGAGCGGATTCCGGCGGTGCAACGCGATGCGGACGACCGGACGCTGCTCACTCTCGCACTCATCGAAAACCTGCAGCGCGACGATCTTTCACCGGTCGACGAAGCCCGCGGCTATGAACGGCTGATCGCCGAGTTCAACCTCGCGCAGCAGGACGTCGCCGACGCCGTCGGCCGCGACCGCTCCACCGTTGCGAACGCGCTGCGCCTCCTCAAGCTCCCCGAGCCCGTCTTGCAGATGCTCCACGATGGACACCTCACGGTCGGGCATGCGCGTGCGCTGCTCGCGCTCGAGGACCCGCGCATCGTGACGAATCTCGCGCGCGAGGCCGTGGCGCAAGGGCTGTCGGTACGGGAAGTGGAAGACCGCGTGCGCGGCGGACGCGCGCCCGAGCGCCGGCCGCGGATGAAACGCGGCCTCGGTGCCGCGCCGGAAGTGCGGCGCGTCGAAGACGCGCTGCGCCGGCGTCTGGGCACCGATGTCCGGGTCACGCTGCGCGCCAAAGGAAAAGGGCAGATCCATCTTTCCTTTTATTCGAATGACGATCTCGCGCGCGTACTCGAGCTGATCCTGGGCGCTCCGTTCGACGGATGACCACGCGTGGCGTCACGATCGTCGTGCATAAGGACGGCGATCTCGATTCCCGGCAGTACCGCTTCCCGCGCTGGCTGGTGCAGGCGGGGAAGTGGGGCGCCATGGCCGTGGCGGTGCTGGTGGTGCTGTTCTTTGCGTTCGCGGGGCCGCTCACGCGCAACGCCGCCCGGGTGCCGCTGCTCGAGCGGGAGATCACCCGACTGCGCGTCGAGAACAGCCGCGTGCAGCAGCTCGCCGCGGCCTTGAACCGGGCGGAGGCCAACTACCAGGAACTGCGTCAGATCCTGGGCGTGCGCGCGCCACCGACGCCTACGTCACGCAGCGGCGGCAGCGTCGTCCGGCAGCCCGACCCCGCGCCCGCGATGCGCGCGGCCGCAATCCGGGCGCGCGGCCCCCGCGCGACCCCGCGCTATGCAATGGGCGCATCGATGCCCCGCCACTGGCCGCTCGACGTGAAAGGATTCGTCACCCGGGGACAGGTGCGGCCCGGTGTTCCGGACGAAGCGCACCCCGGGATCGACGTCGCCGTCCCCCTCGGCACGCCGGTCCGCGCCTCGGGCGGCGCGCGCGTCGCCGCCGCCGGCTACGATCCCGACTACGGGCTGTTCGTCCTCTTGCGCCATCCCGGCGGGTATGAAACGATGTATGGTCATGCCTCACGTCTGGTCGCCGCGGAAGGCGATAACGTCCAGGCAGGGCAGGTGATCGCGCTGTCGGGGAACTCGGGACGCTCCACCGCTCCCCACTTGCACTTCGAAATCCGTCGAGACGGAAAGTCGATCGATCCTCTCGGCCTCGTGAAGGAGATCAATTGAATGGCGGTCTTCAATGAAAAGGCGACGTCCGGAGGGGGCCGTGATGGCGTCCCCGGACTCTCGATCATCGGTGCCGGAATGCGCGTGGTGGGAGACATCGCCGCCGACGGTGTCGTGAAGATCGAAGGATCGGTCAGCGGGACGGTCACCGCCGCCAAGCAGGTCCTCGTGGCCCGGGGTGGAGAAGTGGACGGCGATGTCATCAGCCGCGAAGCGATCATCGGCGGGGAAGTCCGGGGGGCGATCTACGCCGAGGAGCGCGTCGAGCTGCAGGCGACAAGCGTGGTCCACGGCGACGTCTCGACCAAGCGGCTGTTCGTCCAGGAGGGGGGCGAGATCAACGGCGTCCTCCGGATGGGCGAGGACGCCGGACAACCGCCCCAGACCAGCACGCGTCGCCAACCAGCGTCGAGCACGTTCTAGCCGCTTCACGAGATATCCACATGGGACAGCGCCGCCTATGTGGATTCTCTATTTCGTTATCACATAACATCTTACAAACACGCACCGTGTGGAAGACTCGGTAGTGTCGCCGGTATGCGCCTAGCGGACCTGCAAGTCTACCTCGACCAGTTCCTCGGCATCGGGGCCGAAACGGCGGACTCACCCGAGGCTCTGAACGGGCTCCAGGTGGCCAACCGGGGTGCGGTCACGACGGTCGCGGCCGCCGTGGACGTCTGCGAAGCGACCATCCGGATGGCGGCCGAAGAGAACGCCGACTGCCTGCTCGTCCACCACGGCCTGTTCTGGGGAGGGCTGCGGCCGCTCGTAGGCCCGGCTTATCGCCGGGTGGCCGCGTTGGTCGAGCACGACATCGCCGTCTACGCCGCACATCTGCCGCTCGATCGCCACCCGCAGATCGGCAACAACGCCGTGCTTGCCAAGATGCTCGGCATCAGAACAGAGGGCGAGTTCGGCACCTATCACGGAGCCCCCATCGGGATCTGGGGAGAGCTCGACATCGCACGGGACGATTTGACGAGTGCGATCGCGGCGGCGCTGCGCGTGACGCCCCGCCTGCTGCCGTTCGGTCCGGAGCGGGTGCGGCGGGTGGGCGTTATCACGGGCGCAGGCGGGTCCATGATCCAGCAGGCCGCGGCCGCGGGACTCGACACCTTAGTCACCGGCGAGGGCCAGCACTGGACCTACTTCGACGCCGAAGAGCTCGGTCTCAACGTCTATTACGCCGGGCACTACGCGACGGAAACGGTGGGGATCAAGGCGCTGGGCGAGCACGTCGCCACGAAATTCGATCTTCCCTGGGTGTTTCTGGATCATCCCACGGGGTTGTGAATCCCCGCGCAGTCCTCGCGATCCTCGCGGTGGCCGAGTTGTTTGCGATGGCTCCCTGGTTCAGCGCGTCCGCCGTGGCGCCCGTGCTCGCGCGAGAATGGCGGCTGTCGCCCGCCGGCACGGCATGGCTCACGATGTCGGTTCAACTGGGCTTCGTCGCGGGGGCGTTTCTCAGCGCGCTGCTGACCCTCGCCGATCGGTGGTCCGCGCGGCGGCTCGTCGCCGGGTCGGCGGCGCTCGCGGCACTCGCGACCCTCGGCGTGGCGCTGTCCAACGAGCCGGGCCCGGGACTCGCCTGTCGCTTTCTCACGGGAGCCGCGCTGGCGGGCGTCTACCCACCGGGGATGAAAATTGCCGCGGGATGGTTTCGCGAGGGCCGCGGGTGGGCGATCGGAATCATGGTGGGCGCGCTGACATTAGGCTCCGCCACGCCCCATCTGGTCCGCTGGGCCGTGCCCGGTGATGCGTGGCGCATCGTTCTCGTCGTCGCAGGCGCCAGTGCCCTGGTGGGGGGACTGCTCGTCCTATTGGTTCCCGGCGATGGTCCCTACGCCGCGCCATCGCCGCCATTCTCGCTCGCCGCCGCTCCCCGGATTCTGCGTGATCGCGCGGTCGTCCTCGCGAATGTCGGCTACCTCGGTCACATGTGGGAGTTGTATGCCATGTGGACGTGGCTGGCGCTGTTCGTCGCGGAGAGCCAGCGCGTCCGGGCGGGGGGGGAGACCGGCACGGCCGTCCCGGCGCTGGTCACGTTCCTGGTCATCGGCAGCGGCGCGATCGGCTGCTGGCTCGGCGGGCGGTATGCGGACCGCTACGGCCGCACCGCTGTCACGATCACTGCGATGGTACTGTCGGGATGCTGTGCGCTCACGGTCGGCCTATTCTTCGGCGGCCCCCTCTGGGCGATGCTGCCGCTGCTGCTGGTGTGGGGTGTCAGCGTCGTCGCCGACTCGGCGCAGTTCTCCACGGCGGTCAGCGAGCTCGCGCCCCGCGACTATGTCGGTACGGCCCTCACCCTGCAGACGAGTCTCGGATTTCTGCTGACCTGCGCGACGATCTACCTCCTTCCACTTGTCGCTGCCGAAATCGGGTGGCGCTGGAGCATGAGTGTCCTGGTGCTCGGTCCGGCGATCGGCGTGTGGGCGATGGCCGCGCTGCGACACCGGCCCGAGGCGAGTCGGCTCGCTGGGGGAAACCTCTAGCGGGTGGCTCGCCTCCATCCGCGCGCAGCTCACGCCGGCACAGCAGGCGCGCTTCGACGCGCTGCAGAAGCCGCGGTGGGCTCCTAAGGGACGACGAAGACGCCCGCTTCGCCGCCGTAGTCGTCGGCCACACGGGCCGTGCCAGCGGGGGCCTGCCACCGGCCCCCGTTGATTCGCACATCGATCCGGTGCAGCCCGCGCGGGAGCGGGAGCATGATTTCCCACGTGCGCCCGTTCGCGTTTTGCACAAGCGATACCGGCTGCCAATTCGTGAACGTCCCCGTCACCTCCACACTCGTTGCCTCAGGCGCGGAAATCACGAGGCGAACACGAGCATCGCCTGCTGCGATCACCTCCAGCAGCGGCGCCGTCGTGCCGGCGGAGAGAGCGGGGAGCGGCCTCTGCACTGGCGGCCCCCGTGTCCCCCCGCCGATGCGGATCGCGCCGGTCAGATACCGTCCCGCGATGCTGCCGCTGATCGCGTCGGTGGGATAGCGGCCGCCGGAAAGCACGAGCGCGACGCTCCGGGTCACGTTGAGCGTCGCGCTGCCTTCGCCATAAATCCCGCGGCCGCCGCCGTGGCTCGCAAAGCGTGCGCCCAAGCTCGCCTCGAGAAGCACCGCGCCGCTCCGGCGCCGGACCGATGCACGCAGATCCGAATAGGCGGTGTCGCCTACAAATGACCGGTCGAGCGACACGAGCCAGGTCATATCGGCGCGCAACGCCCACGCGCCCATCGCCGCGACCGCCACGGGCCGCGCCGCCGCCCCGAACGATGCCCGGCCGCCCGTCGCGCCGATCCAGGCGCCGGCGTTGCCCCTGACGAGGTGAAGGCGACCGTCGGCCACGCCGTGCCAGAA
>JAUYMC010000379.1 GCA_030699545.1 Gemmatimonadales bacterium
ACCTCGATGGGCTCGAGCTGCGGCGTGGGCAGCGCGACTTGCGGCACGCTCACGGCGGCAGCGGCGGGCACCTCGCGCGCCTGCGGAGTCGACGGCGCGGGGAGCGCGAACCAGCTGATCGCCGGACGGCCGCCGCCGCCACCCCCGCCGCGCGGTCCGGTCCCGCCACCGCCGCCGCCTTCCAGCATCGCGGCGCCACGCCAGAACACCGCAACGGCGATCCCGAGATGACCGAGCAGCGACAGCAGTGCGGCCGGCCCCTGGCGGCGCGGGGGCAGCGGCAACGCATACGCGGTGAACTGACGAGCGGGGCTACGCACGGGTTATAGATACACCGGAACGAAAACGAGGGGCATGCGTTTCACGCGCCGCCCCTCGTTTCAGGCCCTCACGCGGGGGATTCAGCGCGTTGCCCCACCTCCGGCGGCCGCCTGGTCCGGCGGCGTGAAGCCGATCACCTGGACCCCGGCGCCGCGCGCGATGTCCATGGCGCGGACGATGTCGCCGTACTTCCGGTTGGGCGCCGCCTTGATGAACAGCAGCTTGGCGGGCCGCTGGTCGTACAGCTCGTGGAACTTGGCATCGAGCGTCTCGAACGCCACCGGCTGGGTATTGATGGCGTACGAGCCGTCGGCCCGCAACTCGAGGACGATCTGATCGCTGGCCTGCTGCTGGCGGCGCGGCTGCTGGCGCTGCTCCGCCGGCACCTGGACATCGAAGGCGCGGCGCGACAGCGGCAGCGTGATCATGAAGATGATGAGCAGCACGAGCAGCACGTCGATCATCGGTGTGACGTTGATGTCGGCGCTGAGGCCGGTGCCCGAACCGCCGGAGCCCATGGCCATCGCTTAGTGCGCCCCGCGGGAGCGCGGCGCGCGCTCCTGCTCGGCGATCGCCCCGATCACGCGCACGCCGGCCCGGCGCGCGATCTCGAGCGCTTCCTGCACGCGTCCGAAGTCGATCGCCTGATCCGCCTTCAGGAAGAGAATCTTGTCGACGGTGCGGTTCGCGTACAGCGTCGTCAACTGCCCCGGGAGATCCGCATCGCTGATGTAACGGGGACCGGTGTACATGCCGCTCGTCCCCGTGATGTCGAGATAGAACTTCCCCTCATGGTCGATCCCCAGCCGGATTTCGCCATCATTTTCCTCGCGCGCCTCGGGATTCATGGCGCGCGGGATCGTCGCCTGGAAACCGGCCGTGATCGCCGGCGTCACGATCATGAAGATGATGAGCAGCACCAGCATCACGTCGATCATCGGCGTGACGTTGATGTCGGCGGCAACCACCGACCGGCCGCTGGTCGTCATGGCCATGAGTCAGCTCATCCCTTGATCGGGCCGCTGGTCTGCGACGTCTTCTGCGTCTGGAACTCCTTCGTGAAGATCGACCGGCCGAATTCGCTGCCCACGCTCTTGATGAGGAAGTCGATCAGCTCCTTCGACGTGTACGTCATCTCGACCGTCAGGAAGTCGATCTTGGTGGTGAAGTAGTTGTACAGCCACACCGCGGGGATCGCGACGAGCAGGCCGAATGCCGTGGCGATGAGCGCCTCGGCCACGCCGCCGGTGATCGCCTGGAGCGAGCCCGAGCCGCCGGACGCGGACATGCCCTGGAACGCCGTGACGATGCCCATCGTGGTGCCGAGCAGCCCCACGAACGGCGCCGTCGCGCCCGTCGTCGCGAGAATGCCGAGGCCGCGCTTCAGCTCGGACGTGATGATGAGCATCTGGCGCTCCACGGCGCGCTCGGCGGAGTTGATGTCGCCGGCGGTGATCGTCGCGCGGTCGCGCAACAGGGGCTTCACTTCGGCGAGCGCCTCGCCCAGCACCCGGGCCACATGGCTCTTCTTGTTCTTCTCCGCGAGCGCGATCGCGCCGTCGAGCTGCTCTTCCTGCAGATAGCGCGAAAACTCAGGCGCGAATTTCCGGGTCTCCTGCTGCGACCTTCTCAGATACAGCCACTTGGAGATGGTCACCGCCCACGACCACGCTGACATGACGAACAACACCAGCACGATGAACTTGGCGAACAGCCCCATCGATGCCCATAACTCAGCGTAACTCATCGGAACTCCTCGAGACCTGCTGCGGGTGAAAGTGTCGGCACTACCGCCGACTCAGTTTAAAGTCGATTGGAAGATTCACGAGGACGCGCACCGCCCGCCCGTGCACGCGCGCAGGCCGGAACAACGCGCGCAACACGTAGGTCCGCGCGGGCTGGTCGAATCCGGGGTTGGGACTCTGGATCACCTTCACCGACGCCGGCTCGGCCCGCCCGCTCGTGTCGATGATCGCCTGCACCAGCACGCGGCCCTGCACGCCGGCCTGACGCAGCAAGTCGGGATATTGCAGCGCCGGACCCGACAGCACTTCCGGCCGCTCCTCCACCACCGACTCCATGAAGACCTGGTCCGACGGCACGATCCCCGTGCCGATGCCGCCCTCGATGCCCGTGCCCGTGTAGTCCTTCGGGTCGAAGCGCTCTTGCAGGTTGATCGGCGGGATGTTCGTGGGGATGTCCGTCGGCGCGACCACGGTCTGGAAGCCCTTGAGCTGCGGGATCTCGAGCACCGGCGGCTGCTCCTCGGGCCGTTTCTCTTCCTGCTGATTCATGAAGACCATCATCGTGTCGGGGACAATGTCGTCGGACGCCTGGCCGGCCGTGATCGTCGCGATGACCGCGAGAATCACCAGCACGCCGTGCCCAACCGTCGACACGAAGCCGAGCCCGAACGCCGTTTTCCTGTCGGGCTTGCGGTTGGACTCGATCAGATGATCAAACACGCCGTTGCCTCCGGGGCTCGTTGGCTAAATGAATAGTACGCTGCACAACCAGCCCGCTAGTGGAACGAAGGTTACAAAACGATGACAGCCGAGTGAGCTTTCATCGCCGGCGCGGACCTCCCGCCCCGCTCGCCTCGTTCGACCCGACCCAGCGTGTCCACGATGGCCTCGAGCACGACCCGGACCGCCCGACCATCCAGAGGAGGGTCCGTTGCAAGGACCCTGCCGCCAGTGTCCGGCGCCCTCCCCCAGCCCGGCATGGGGACGGTCAGCACCGGCACGTATGGGCGGGGCAACGCGAGGTTATCGCCATCGATGACCGGTGCATGCAGGAATGGGGTGCCCAAAAACGATGCGCAGTTTCGAGCCGGGACGATGACGACTCGGTATCGGTCGCCGCCTCCACGTGCATCATGGGCCCATGGCACCATGCGGGAACCGGACGGTGAAGGTGGTCCCCCGGCCCGGCCGGCTCTGCACGTCGATCGTCCCGCCATGGGCTTCAGCGATCCACTTGCTGATGGCGAGGCCGAGCCCGACACCGGGGCGCTCGCCGGTCCGGGTCCGTGCCTGATCCACCCGCCAGAACCGATCGAAAATGTGCGGCAGGTCGCCCGGCGCGATGCCGATCCCGGTGTCCGCGACCACGAGCAGCACCCCCCCGTCGCTCACCTCGAGCTCCACGGAGACATGCCCGCCGCGCGGTGTGTATTTGACCGCATTCTCGACCAGGTTGAGAATCAGTTGACGCAGGCGGCTCCGGTCCACGGCCAGCACCACAGGCGCGTCCGGCATCCGCAGCTCGACCGTGACGCCCGCCTGCTCCGCCAGCAGCTCGGCGGTTTCTTCCGCTTCCTCCATGATCGTCCGCAGGTCCACCGGCTCGCGATGCAGGTCGGCCCGCCCCTCGTCGGCGCGCGCCAGCGTGAGCAACGACTCGAGCAGCTCGGTCATGCGGTTCACTTCCTGGAGCGTCTCTTCCAGCCCGGCGAGCGTCTCCTGCGGGAGATTGGGGCGCGTGATCGCCCGCTCGACGCCGGCGCGGACCACCGTCAGCGGCGTCTTGAGCTCATGACTCGCGTCGGCCGTGAACCGGCGCAGCGCGGTGAAGCTCCGCTCCAGCCGCGCCATCATCTGATTGAGCGTCCCGGCCAGCCGGCCCAGCTCGTCCTTCTCCATGGGCAGCGCCAGCCGCCGATGCAGGCTCCGGCCGTCGGTGATCTCGCGGACCTCCGTGATCATCCGGTCGACCGGCTCGAGCGCGCGGCCGGCGATCCAGCGGCCCACCAACACCGCCGGAACGATGCCCACGAGAAAGGCCACGATGATCGTGGACACGAGCTGCGCCGCCCGGAGATCGGCGGTCTGCGTGTTGGCGCCTGCGAAAATAGCGCCGAACTGGCCGCCGGCGTCCGGCACCGGGCGCACGACGTAATGGAGCGTGGGGCCGTTGGGGGTCACCCGATACTGGCCCGCCACCCGTCCCCCGCCCCCGCCCCCGCCCCCGCCCGCGGCCGAGTCGGGGGGAGCCGCCAGCGCGTTCAGCTGATCGAATTCGGCGAACGTCAGCGCGCGCGCATCGGGAGAGGCGAACAGCAGGCGCCCCTCGCGGCTCGTCAGCAGCAGGAAGTCGGGGACGACCTCGAGCACCGCCGCGATTTCCGGGATCAGCACGGGCCGCCCGGCGGTGTCCTGCTCGACGAGGACGCCGCGCGCGCGATAACTCTCGGCCAGGATCCCGGCCGTCAGATCGGCCTCGGATTGGATCCGGCTTTCGAGATCCTGATAGGTCGCGCTGCGGCGGCTGACGTACAAGACGATGGCGAAGACGGCGACACTGAGGATGAGCGCGGTGGCGTACCAGACGGTCAACCGCCCGCGGATACTCTCCACCGTCAGGCCCGGACCACGTAGCCCACGCCGCGCACCGTGTGGATCAGCTTGGGCTCGCACCCCTGATCGATCTTCTTGCGCAACCGGGTGATCACGACGTCCACGATGTTCGTGCCGGGATCGAAGTGGTAATCCCAGGCGTACTCCGTGATCAGCGTCCGGGACATCACGCGCCCCTGATGGCGCATGAGGTACTCGAGGACGGCGTATTCCTTGGGGGTCAGCTCGATGCGCTTGCCGTCGCGGGTGACCTCGCGGCTCCCGGTGTCGAGCGCGAGCCCGGCCACGCGCAGCGTCGGCGGGGCGATCGCCTTGGGCCGGCGCCCGAGCGCTTCCACCCGGGCGAGCAGCTCCTCGAAGGCGAACGGCTTCGTGACGTAATCGTCGGCGCCCATCCGCAGCGCCTGGACTTTGAAGTCCACGGCGTCCTGCGCCGTCAGGATCAGCACGGGGAGCCCGACCCCCCGGTCGCGCAGCGTGCGCAGCACTTCGATCCCCGACAGCCTGGGCAGCCGCAGATCGAGCACGACCAGATCGTACTGGGCGCCGCTGGCGAGCTTCAGGCCCTGATCGCCGTCGCCGACCAGCTCCGTGTGGTAGCCCGCTTCGTCCAAACCCCGCCGGACGTACTCCCCCACCGTCTTGTCGTCTTCAATGACGAGGATCTTCATCCGACCGGGAAGAATACCTTGAAGACGCTGCCGACTCCCAACTGGGACTCGACTTCGATCCGGCCCCGATGCTCTTCGGCGATGCCGTAGGCGACCGACAGCCCCAGCCCCGTGCCGCGGCCCTGCGGCTTGGTCGTGTAGAACGGCTCGAAGATCTTGGGGATGTCTTCCTGCTTGATCCCCGTCCCCGTATCGACGAATTCCACGAGCAGCTCGTCGGCGCGGTGCGGGTTGCGGCGGGAACGCACCGTCAGCACGCCGCGCGAGTTCATGGCATCCGTCGCGTTGAGCATCAGGGCCATGAAGCACTGCACCAGCCGCTCGGCATCGGCCTGGACGGCGGGCAGCCCCGCGCCGAACTGGCGCTCCACGGTGAGCCACTTGAAGCGGGTGTGATGCTTCAGCAGGAACAGCGTCTGCTCGATGATCGCGTTGATGTCGCAGGCGCGTTTGTCGCTCGCCTTGGGCCGGGAGAAATCGAGCAGTCCATCCACGATCCGCCGGCACCGCTGCACTTCGGTGTCGATGATGTGGAGGTATTCCTCCTGCGCCGTCCGCTCGCCCGGGGGAAGATCGCCGAGACGCAGATCGAGCGCCTCGCTGCAGGCGAGAATGGTCGCGAGCGGATTGTTGATTTCGTGCATCACGCCGGCGGCGAGCTGCCCCACCGCGGCGAGCTTCTCGCTCTGCGTGAGCCGCTGCTGCGCCTGGCGCCACGCCGTGACGTCCTCGCCGATCGTGATGACGTGCGAGATGTCGTCGTCGTCGAGCCGCATCGGAATCTTGGTGATGCGGTAATGGCGGGCCTCGCCGGTCGCCTGCGAGTCCATCTCCATCTGTTGGATTTCGCCGGTCTCAAAGACGCGGTCGAACTCCTCCTTCAGCAGGTCGCGCGGCTGGCGGTCCAGGACCTCGAACACCTCCCGCCCGAGCGCCTCCTCGCGCGACACGCCCTGCGTGCCCGCCTCGCGCTTGCGGTTCCACGCGCGAATGCGGTAGCGGCGGTCGATCACGTAGAGACCGACGGGGAGGGAGTCGATGATCCGCGCGGCAAAGTTGCGCTGGGCCTCGAGCTCGCGCGTGCGCAACGCCACTTCGGAGGCGAGGTCCTGCGACAGCTCCGTGGCGGCGAGCACCGGCGCCAGCATCTGCGCCACCACCACCAGCACGTCGTGCGCCATGCGCTCGTGGTGGCCCTCGGGGATGACGACCTCGAAGCAGCCGAGCGCTTCGTCTTCGTGGATGAGGGGCAGCCGCAACAGCGTGCCGCCGGCGACGGGCTCCTGATACGGTCCCGCGCTCACCCAGCCGGCGACGGCGGCCCCCGATTCCGCCGGGGGCGAGTCGCCGGGCTCGGTGACGGGGAGGTAGCGCGTGCCGTCAGCCGACCGGAGCCACAGCCGGCAGCGCCGCAGCGCCAGGCCGCGGCGCAGCACGTCGACGACGCCCGCCAGACCTTCGTCGTCGGGCGGGCCCGCGGCAAGCACTCTGGCCACTTCAGCCAGAATGCCGAGGGCCGGATGATCCGATGTCAGGGGCGGTGCGGCCATTGGCCGCTAACCTAGGGACGCGCTCCCCCGCGCGCCAGCGGCGCTTCCACGCGCAGCGCGAGCAAGCCACGCCATTCGGTCTCCTTGCCGATGAATACGGTGGGTCCCACCATGACCGCGTAGCGGGGACCGTCGCCGCTGCCAATGCGCAGCGCGGGCAGCAGCGACACGGCCGCCCACTGCGATCCCTGAGGCAGCGGCGACTTCGCCGCGAGGTATCCGCTGGCTTCGAGCGTCACATCGAGACCGAGCAACGTCAGATTCTGCTCGTCCCCGATCTCGGCCACCTTCGCGGTCGCGGAGCGCGCGGCCACCGTGGCGCCGAACAGAAATCCGCGCGACCCGCCGAGGATCACGCCCTGGTCGATGAACGAGCCCAGCCGCGCGCTCACCGAGAGCGCGCCGATCGCGCCGTGCGGCCGCCGCCGGACGTATCCGATCTCCGCCGCCTCGAACTGCCAGCTCTGGCCGATCGTCGCCGCCAACCCGAGGGAGTACGCGCCGCCGCCCACCCGCGTGCTCGCGACCGCGCCGCTGTCAACGCCGGATTGCGCCGCGAGCGGCGTAGACAAAGCTCCCAGCGTTGCCAACATTGTTGCCATGGATCGCCGCACGTTCGTTCTCCTGAGTGGAGCAGCTTCCGCCGCGCTGTGGCGCCCCAACCCCCTCCTCGCCTCCTCCGTACCCCGACCCCGCGCCCCGGGAGCCATGGCGGGCGGCCTGCGGTTCGACCTGGACGACCAGCGCCGCTGGTCGCTGTCGTATCACGCCGCGACCGTGCCGGTCGCTCTGATCCGAGACGCGACGCTCGGCGTCTGGGTCGGAGACACGCTCGCCACCCTCGCCGATCTGGAAGATATCAGCGTGGGAAACCGGCGACCCCCCGGCGGCGAATCCCTGGTGATTCGCGGACGCACGCCGTCGGCGGACGGCGGCGGAGGGGTCTGGGTGGAGGCGGAGTTCGCGGCGTGGGACCAGGGCCCCGAACGGGGCGCCCAAGGGACCATCACGATTTCGGTCTTCCCCGACCGCCTGCTCGCGACGATCCGCGGCGTGCGCTTCCTCGCGACGGCGCCGGGCGCCGTGTTCCCCGGCACCGGCCCGCTCGTCGCCCTGCTGAACGGCTATGAGTCGGCCAGCCCCTGCCGGCTGGTGGCGATCGATGGCACGCCGGCCGTCAGTCACGGCGCCCTCGCGCTCACGCGGGGTGCCCGCGGCCTGGCGTTGGCGTTCGACCCCGGCGGCCCGGGAGACGGCCGCATCACCCTCGCCGCCGGCACCCTCGACGCCGTCAGCGAATGGCAGCCTCCCCGTCCCCTGCGACCCGAGGGCGACACCGCCACCCTCGGGGTCGCCTACCTCGCCGAGGGCGACGGGCTTGCCGCGCTGAGCGCCGCGGCCACCCCCGCCTCCACGGTGGATCGGGAGCGTCTTGCCGCCCTCGCGGCGCCCGCCGGCTGGTCCTCGCGCAGCGCGCTGAACGCGGCGGTGTCGGAGGAGCGCGTCCTCGCCAACCTCGAGTTCTGTGCCGCCACCTTCGACGCCCGTTATTTCCGGTACTTCCAGATCGACGACGGCTATCAACGCGCCGCGGGAGATTGGGAGACCAACGCGCAGTTCCCGCGCGGCCACCGCTGGCTGACCGACCGGATCCACGCCTCCGGCTTTCTCGCGGGGTTGTGGATCGCGCCATTCGCCGTCAGCGAGCCATCGGGAGTTCCGGCGCAGCATCCCGGCTGGCTGCTGAAAGACCGCCCCGACGTGCTCGATGGCGCCCACCCCGAGGTCCAGCAGTGGCTGTACGATCTGGCTCGGCGCGTGGTCCGCGATTGGGGCTATGACGCGCTCCACATCGATGGCCTCGCCGCCGTTACGGCCGGCATGACCCACCACGGCGGACTGACCGACGCCGAGGCCTACCGGCGCGGCATTGCCGCGATTCGGGACGGGCTTGGCACCGAAGCGTTTCTGCTGGCGGAAGGCGCGCCGCTTCAGCATGCCGCGGGCATCGTGAATGGGATGCGCGTCGGCCCCGATGTGGAGCCGAGCTGGGGCGGCATTCAGGTCGCCGCCCGCAGCGCCGCGCTGCGCAGCTTCTATCACCGCGCTGCCTGGCTCAACGATCCCGGCCGCCTCGTGGTGCGTCCGCCCCTCACGCTCGACGAGGCGCGGGTATGGGCCTCCGTAGTGGCGGCGGCGGGTGGCGTGACACTCTGTTCCGACGACTTGCCCCAACTCCCCGCCGAGCGCGTCGCGATTCTCCAAAAGACAGTCCCCGTCGCGCGCACCCCGGGGGGCGAGGGGAAACGGGGAGGGGGAGGGGGAGGGGGAGGGGGAGGGCGCGTGCTCGGATCGCAGGTGGAAGACGTGGACCTCGCTCCCGCCATCGTCATCGCTGGAGGTGAACCGCAACCGCTCGTGGGGCCGTGGCGGTTTCGCACCGGCGACGACCCGCGCTACGCGGCCCGCGACTACGACGACGAGGCGTGGGAAGAAATCGCCGTGCCCGAAGTGTGGGAGCGCAGCGGCCACGCCGACTACGATGGGCGGGCGTGGTATCGCACCCGCTTTGCGCTACCCGCGCGCGCGCGCACCGCGCCCCCGGCTGCCACACTCGAGATCGGCAAGATCGACGACGCGGACGAGACATTCATCAATGGTGTGCCGGTCGGACAGACCCGCGACCGGCTGGCGTATCGCCGCTATGCGGTGCCCGCGGATGCGCTGAACTGGGGAGGCGAGAACATTCTCGCGGTGCGGGTCCTCGACGCGGGCGGCCCGGGCGGCATCTGGAGTCTGCGCCGCGACCACCCCGCCGGTACCTGGGTCGTGCAGGGCGCCCCGAGCTGGTGGACCATCGTGTTCGTCAATTGGACGGAGGAGCCGCTGGCCGTCCAGCAGGCCCTCGCGCCGCTGGGAATCCCGGCGCGCACCGGCGGGGGGGGAGGCCGCTTCGCGGCGTATGACGTATGGCAGGAGCGTCCGCTGCCGGATGTCGCCCGGACGCTCGAGGCGTCCCTCGCGCCGCATGCCGCGCTCGTCGTGGCACTTCGTCCGACGGCCACGCGGCCTCAGGTCATCGGAACTTCGCGGCACATCATTCAAGGCGTGATCGACATCGCGGACGAGCAGTGGGAGGCGGCCACGCGGACGCTCAGCGGAACCGCGCGCAACCTCGACGGCCGGCCGTACGCCATCACGATCGCCGTGCCCCGCGCGCTCCGTCCCGCGACCTGCAAGGCGGACGCGCCCTGCACGGTGCGGCGGCTGGAGAGTGGGCACGCCGTGATCGAGTGGCCCGCCGGCACGACGGCGGACATCACGTGGTCGGTCACCTTCACGGCGGTGAGAGCGCGCGGCCCATCGCGGTGAGCGTCGCGCGTTGCGCGAGGAGCACCACCACCACCGCCGGCACGCTGGTGATCACGGCGGTTGCCATCACAGACCAGTTCGTCGGCGCGGCGCGCGCGAGGGTGGCCAGTCCCAGCTCGGCGACCGGCGTGACACCGGACGGCGCCACGACGAGCGGCCAGATCAGATTCTTCCACTGATCCACGAAGGCCAACGCCGCGACGGCGATCAGCGCCGGCGTGGCGCGCGGGACGACGATGCGCCACAGGATCGTCCACTCCCCCGCCCCATCCAGCCGGGCCGCATCCTCGACATCGTGCGGCAGCCGGCGGAACACGTGATGAAGGAGGAGAATCCCCCACGCCGAGACGAGCCCCGTCGACACGAGCCCCGCATGCGTGTTCGCAGCGCCGAGCGCCGTGACGATCGTGAGGCGGGGGAACAGCAGCATGATGCCCGGCACCAGGAGGAGCGCGATCATTGCGCCGAACAGCGTGCCGCGCGCTGGAAACCGCAGGCGGGCAAAGGCATAGGCCGCTGCCGCGCTGGTGAAGACCTGACTCGACGCGGCGAGCACGGCAATGACCACGCTGTTCGCCAGCCAGAACCCCAGTCCGGCGGGCAGACTCGCCGCGAATCGCGCGCCCCACAGCATATAGAGGAAGGGCGCCAGCAACACGAGGGTCAGCAGCAACGCCATGCCCCTACGCATGGGCGCGCTTTCGAATCAGCGACACCTGCACCCAGGTCAGCCCGAGCAACAGGGCTCCAGTGGCCAGCGCGAGCGCTTCCCCTCCGGTGCGATAGACGCGGTGCAGTACGAAATCGGTGACGCCGCTCGGGCCGCCGGCCGTCAGCACGTACACCGCCGTGAACCCCTGGAATGCCGCGATCACGCCGGTGACCAGCGCCAGGAGCACGAGCGGCCGCAGCAGCGGCACCGTCACCCGCCAGAACACCCGCCAGACCCCGGCCCCTTCGAGGCGCGCCGCCTCGATGTACGGTCGCGGAATGCCCTGCAACGCCGCCAAGAACAGCAACACCTGAGCGCCGATCAGCCCGCCCGCCCCGATCACCATGAGGGCGGGCAGCGCGGTTCGCGGATCGGTCGTCGGATTGAACGCCCACAGGACGCCGGTGCCGGCATCGAAGACCGAGCCCCACGCGAGTGCACCGGCCGCCGGTGACGCCGCAACCGGGACGAGAAGCAAAGGCAGCAGACGGGGCGTTCGCTTCGCCGAGTGGAGGAGCAGCGCCAACACGACCGCCACGACCAGCGCGGCCGGGACGTACAGCGTGTACATCGCGGTCTTGCCGAGAGACGCCCACGCGGCTGGATCCGTAAGCTCGCCGAACGCGCCCCGCGGATCCTCGAGGACGCCCAACAGGCCGAGCGCCAGCGGGAAGAGCGAAAACGCGACGGCGTACACGGCCGCGGGAGCGAGGAAGCCCCACGCTTGGGCCGCGGGCCGTAGCTCGCGGCGTTGCGCCAGGCGCTCCGCCCAGCGAACGCCGACGATCCCCATCGGGCCGGCGAGCGCCGCCAGCGCCAACAGCCACATCGCGCCACCGCCAGGCACGCCGGCCTCGGCCGGCGCCGTGCGCAGCTCGGCCCACCGATTCGGCCCGATGCGCACCGCCACGACGGCGCGGCGCGCTTCCCCAATGCGCAGGCGGCGCGGCACCGACTCCGCCGGGTCCCCAGGCACGAGCT
>JAUYMC010000381.1 GCA_030699545.1 Gemmatimonadales bacterium
CGCCAGCCGGCGCCATATTGAGCGGCTCGAGCGGCTCATCCAGCCCCGGCAGAGCGTCGAGGTTCTCGAGGCGCCGGGCCTCGTTTCGGGTCATCCATCCGGACTGGATCCCGAGCTGGTACCCCTGCGCGCGCGCGAGGCTGTCGCCGCGGAGCAGGCCGTCCACGACGAAAGAAATGAAGTAGCGCTCCGGATCCAGGATCAGATCGCGCGTGAACGCCTGCTCGGCACGCACGAAGTACGGGAGCATGGTGTACGTCACGAATTCGAGTGACTGCTGTTCGATGTTCGAGAACGTCGCGCGTGCCAGATCGCCGATCATGTGCGGCGGCATCCGGAACCACCGCGCGATCTCGCCGATCTGAAACTGCCGGCTCTCAAGAAACTGCGCGTCCTTCCAGGTCAAGCTGATCTGCTCGGGCTCCACGCCCTCCTCGAGCACGGCCACGCCGCCGGCCTTGTCGCCGGAGTAGTTGGCCTTCCAGCTCTCCTCGAGATTCTTGCGCCCCTCCGGCGTCAGCGTGCCCTTGTGCTTGAGGACGAGCCCGGGGCGAGCTCCGTTCGCGAACGTCGCCGCGGCCTGCCGATCGCCAGCGAGCGAGATCCCGATCGACTGCGCCGCACACGACACGACCGAGAGCCCGAGCACGCCGCGCGTGGAGAGACCGCGGACGTGGATCATCTCGTCCTGGGGCACCGGTCGCGAGACGCCATCGCGACCCGTGACCTTGTAGAGCAGCTTCCCGTCTCCGAGCTGATTGACCGTGACGCGGTCGGGGTGCTGCGGCACGAGCTGATCCGCGAACCCACGCGGCCCGGGGACGATCTGAGCGTACGCGTTGCCGCGCAGCGCCAGGTGAACCACGAGCGTCTCGCGAAACTCAAAGCTGGTCTGCCACGCATTCGGCGTGTCGTGGAGCACGGAGTACAGCGGGTGCTCCGTCGCGCGCCGCTTGCCCCCGTCCGGCATCCGCTCGTAGATCACGAGCGGCACCTGTGCGAAGGTCTCCGCGAGCACCCGCACGCACGCGAACACCGCAGAGCAGTTGAGCGCGAGCTCCGGCGACACCCCGACCCCGGCGGCCGAGGTCACGGCGCCGTTGATCCCGCCGCCGCCGCCGTACCAACGGTCATCCCACGGGGACCAGTTCGGCTGCCACGACGCGCGCGGCAGGAGGGACGAGAAGAAGCCCATCAGCCGCCCCTCGGGGTCACGCGGTCGGGCAGCACCGCGAGCGTCACGAGCGCGGCGCCGGCAGCGATCCACGCGGCCGGCTGGTAGATCGCGGCGACGCCGTACACGGCGCAGCCAACGCCCGCGAGGACGAGGGCGCGATCGAGCAGCGCGCCCAGCGAGGGGCGCTGCGATGACGGCGGGACTCGCACGGTCTAGGCTCCGAGCACCAGGACGCCGCGGGTTTCGTAGACGGACGGGCCCTGCTTGCCGCTGCCGATCTGCTTCTTCTGCGCGCGGTCCAGCCCCATGGTCAGCGCGACCATGCCGTCGATCTTCTCCGCACTCTTCTCTTTGTCGGGCTTCAGGTTGCCCGCGGGGTCCTTTCGCACCACGAGGTTGCTCGCCATCCAGCGCAGCACCGGATTGGCGCCGTGACGGATCCGCCTGGCGAGCGTCTGGGTCATCAGGTCCTTCGTGGGCCCGCTCATCGAGACGAACCCCTGCCGAAACTCGACCATCGGCAGACCGTCGTCGACAAGCTCCCTCACGAGCGCCTGCGCGTTCCACGGGTCGTATGCGAGCTCCTGGATCCGAAACGCCTTCGAGTCCTGGACGATCTGGTGCCGAATGAATTGGTAATCGATCACATTGCCGTCCGTCGCCGTGATCAGACCCTGGCGCGTCCACACGTCGTACGGCACTCGATCTCGACGCACGCGGGCCCGCATCTGATCGAGCGGGATCCAGAACCGCGGGAGCACGATCCACGAGCCGTCCGGCTCGGGGAACACGTGCACGAGCGCAGTTACGTCGAGCGTGCTTGAGAGGTCGAGCCCAGACCAGCACTCCCGACCGCGTAGCGCCTCCTCGATGACCGGGACCGGCTGCCCATCCGGACCCAGCGCCGAGGCGTCCCAGGCCGCAAGCGAGAGCCAGCGCGTCGCCTGCTCGGTCCACTGATTCAGGTGGAGCTGGCGGAAGGTGTTTTCGTACGCCGGGACCTCCTTCGCCCTCGCGCACTCCGCCGCGATGTACTCGCGCTTGACCGCCACGCCCAGCGACGGGTTCGCTTTGGCCCACACCGCCGGATCGGTCCAGTCGTCGTCCTTGTCGGCCGCGTAGATCACAGGGTAGAACGCGTCGTCCGGGATCACGCCGTCGCGGACCTTGCACGCGTACTCGTGGTACTCCCAGCAGATCGACCGGCGATCGTGCCCGGCCGTCGTCACGAAGATCGCGAGCGGCTGCCGGCGCGCTCCCATCGAGGTCGTGAGCACGTCCACGAGATCGCGGTTGGGCTGTGCGTGGAGTTCGTCGATCACGAGCCCGTGCGCGTTGTAGCCGTGCTTGCCGCTCGCCACCTTGGACAGCACCACGCACTTGGATGCGGTCTTCGGAGCCACGATCGTGTTCTTGTACAGCTCGCACCTGCCGCGGAGCTCCGGCGAAGCCTCGACCATCGCGGACGCGTCCGCGAACACGATCCCGGCCTGCGAGCGGTCCGAGGCCGCCAGGTACACCTCGGCGCCAGCCTCGCCGTCGGCGAGCAGGAGCAGCAGCGCCAGTCCGCCGGCGAGCGTGCTCTTTCCGTTCTTGCGTGGCACTTCGATGTACACCTTTCTGTATCGCCGCAGCCCGTCGGCGCGCCGCTTCCAGCCCCAGACGTTGCGGATGATGTCTCGCTCCCACGGCTCCGGGATCAGCGAACGCCCGGCGAACTCGCCCTTCCAATGCTTCAGGTACTTCTCGAAGAAGCGGACCGCGCGATCGGCCGCTGCCTCATCGAACCAATACAACCCGTCACCGGGCGGCGCCTCGGACGACTGCGCGGCGGGCCTCGACTTCGCCTGCCGTCTTTTCGCCATGGCACTTTCGGCAGAGCGACTGGAGGTTCTCCGTCGCGACCCGAGCGCCGCCGTCGCGAAGAGCGACGACGTGATCCACCAGCGTCGCGGGCTCCGTGCGCCCGGACGCCCTGCACGCGCGGCACAGCGGCTCGCGCATGAGGTGCTGCTCCCGCACGGCCTCCCACTGCCGATCGTACCCGCGAGCCCGTGCACTCCCGCGCGCGTGATCGGCCTCGACGTTGCGCTGGGCCGGCCGCGTGTGGGCCGCGCAGTAGCCGCTGTCCGACACCAGGGCGGGGCACCCGACCGACCGGCACGGGTGCGGCGGGCGACGCGGCACCTACTCCCCGTCCGCGCTGCGCCCCGGCCGCGCGTCCAGCTTCCCCGCGATCCGCTCGACGATCAGGGCCACGCGATCCACCTTCTCCTCGAGCCGGTCGATCGTCTGCACCCGCACCTCGAGCACCGCGATCCGCGACTGCACCGCGGCGTACAGCAGGCCGCCGGAGCCGCAGGCGGAACAGAACGCGAGGAGGACCGCGAGACCGTGGGCGCGGAGCCAGGAGGTCATGGCCCGCACCCCGGCGCCCCGGGCACGGCCGAGCACACCCGGCGCCAGATCGTGGGACGCCCGGCGACCTCGACACGCGGGGCGGGGACGCACTCGCCAGGCGTGACGCACGCGCAGCCGGCCTCGCAGCAGAC
>JAUYMC010000387.1 GCA_030699545.1 Gemmatimonadales bacterium
AGAGGAACTCGCCGCGTCGGACGGAGACGTCTATGCCGCTCAGGGCGAGGAGGGCCGTCTCGCGCTGGGAGTAGACCATCTCGACGCTGTCCAGCCGGACGTGGGGATCGTTGCTCATTCTGTCTCTCGGCCTTATCTTTGCCTGGCGTCATTGTAGAGCTTGAGGACTGGGGCGGCTACGTTGGTGAGAACACTGGGGTTCATCGGCGGGACAGGTCCGGAAGGGAAGGGGCTGGCCGCCCGCTTTGCCCGCGCCGGTCTGGAGGTGGTGATCGGCTCTCGCTCAGCGGAACGGGGCGAGGCCGCGGCCCAGGAGGTTGCAGGCCTTGCCGGCGGAAACGTCCGCGGCGCCGCCAACGCCGACGCCGTCCGGGCGGCCGATGTCGTCATCGTCACCGTGCCCTACGCCGGCCTGCGAGACACCTTACAGGCGCTGGAGCCGGAGACCGCGGGCAAGGTCGTCGTATCGGCCGTCGTGCCTCTGCAGTTCAGCAAGGCGCGCATCGCCGCCCTGCCCGTGGCCGAGGGCTCGGCTGCGGAGGAGGCGCAGGCGCTCCTGCCGAGGGCCCGCGTCGTCGGCGCCTTCCAGAACCTGAGCGCCTCCCACCTCATGGACCTGGACCACGTCGTCGAGGGCGACGTCGTCGTCTGCGCCGATGACGCGGATGCCTTGAGGGAGGCCCTCGACCTTTGCGCGCTGATCCCGGACGTGAGGGGCGTCAAAGGCGGGCCTCTGGCCAACTCCCGCTACGTGGAGGACCTGACGGCGCTCCTGCTCAACATCAACCGCATCTACAAGGCCGAGACGCACCTGCGCATCGTCGGCTTGCCCTAACGTCAATGGCCGGCCCTGTCACCATCACGGGGATCGAGGGCATACCGGAGGTGCGATCGGGTGACGATCTGCCGCGCCTGATCGCGACGGCGGCGGCGTCCCAGGGCCTGGCCTTCCAGGACGGCGACGTGGTCGTGGTGACGCAGAAGGTCGTCTCCAAGGCCGAGGGACGCTTCGTCGATCTCGCCACGGTCGAGCCCTCGCCCCTGGCGGTCGAGCTGGCGGCCAACTGGGAGAAGGACGCCCGTCACGTCGAGGTGGTGCTGCGGGAGACGAAGCGCATCGTCCGCATGGACCACGGCGTGATTATCTGCGAGACGCGCCACGGCTTCGTCTGCGCCAACGCCGGCGTCGACGCTTCGAATGTCCCGGGCAACGAGACGCTGGTCCTCCTGCCGGTCGACCCCGACGCCTCGGCCAGGCGTATCCGGGACGGGATCCGGTTCCTCTCCGGCGCCGATGTCGCGGTGATCATCTCGGACACGTTCGGCCGGCCCTGGCGCACGGGCTACACCGAGGTGGCCATCGGCGTGGCGGGAATGCTGCCGATCATCGACTACGTCGGGCGGGTCGACACCCAGGGGCGGGAGCTTCGGGCGACCTGGATCTGCGTCGCCGACGAGCTGGCCTCGGCGGCCGAGCTGGTGACGGGCAAGGTGAACCAGGTCCCGGCGACTCTCATCCGGGGCTACGCCGTGCCTCGCGGCGAAGGCTCGGCCCTGGAGATGGTGCGCCAGGCCGAACGCGATATGTTCCGCTAGGTGGCGCGCCTCTACTGGAAGCGCACGGCCGAGACGCCGGCGCGAGTCCAGAGACCTTCGAGGTTGTAGAAGGCCCTTTCCTCCGGCGTGAAGATGTGGGCGATGACATCGCCAAAGTCGATCAGCACCCAGCCGGAATCGGCGTCCCCCTCTTTGTGGAGCGCCTTGATGCCTTCGCGGGCGAGGTCGTTGTCGACGGCGTCGATGAGGGCCCGGACGTGGCGCTGGTTCTGGGCGGAGGCGATGACGAAGTAGTCGGTGAAGGAGGCGACCTGGCGGATATCGAGGAGGGTCACGTCCTCGGCCTGGCGGTCGGAGAACAGATCGACGATGCGTCGGGCCAGCTCGGACGGCTCTGGTCGCGTGGAGGTCATCCGCGGCCATGATACCAGAAAGGCGGGCGGCCCCGGGGCGATGGGTCGCTGAAACCACGGCGCTCGCTTAAGATGGATTCGTATGTCTGGCAAGCGCGTGATCGTGGCGATGAGCGGCGGGGTCGACTCTTCGGTTGCGGCCGGCCTGCTGGTGCGGCAGGGCTACGACGTCGTCGGCGTCACGATGCGCCTCTGGACGCGGGAAGACCCGGAGGCGCGTCGCCACCAGAAGCGCTGCTGCGCTGTCGAAGACGTGGACGACGCCCGGCGGGTGGCCGAGGTCCTGAACATCCCGCACTACGTTATGAACCTGGAGGAGGAGTTCCGGCGCAGGGTCGTCGACTACTTCGTCTCGGAGTACGAGCGCGGCCGCACGCCGAACCCCTGTCTCGCCTGCAACGAGCATGTGAAGTTCCGCTCCCTCTTGCAGCGCGCCGTGGCGATGGAGGCGGCCTACCTCTCGACGGGCCACTACGCGCGCATCCGCCGCCAGGGCGACAGTTTCGCGCTGCTTCGCGCCGCCGACGAGAGCAAGGACCAGTCCTATGTCCTCTACACGCTGGCGCAGTCGGAGCTGCAGAGGCTCGGGCGACAGATCGACGACCGCCTGACACGCCGCGCCGAGAGCCCAACGTGCGACGGGCTCGCGCGCGACATGGGGTCGCTGAAGGCCGATGCCGACCTGTCGTCGCGGCGCATCAAGACTCAACTCGATGATCTTCAGGGCTTCCTCGCGCAGAACGAGGGGTATGCGAGGCGCATCGACTTCGGCGGCGTTCGCCGATCGCTGGGCGAGATGCGCAGAAGGGTCGGTCAAGTCGCAGACCTCATCGGGCGCGCCTCCGACGGAGTGCGAGACGTTCGCGTGAGCGCGAGGGCGGACAGCGGCGACTGGGACGCGACAGGCTTGACCATGAAAGCAGGCGACCTCCTCGCCTTCGAGGC
>JAUYMC010000393.1 GCA_030699545.1 Gemmatimonadales bacterium
GTCGGGGTCAGTGCCGGCGCCGTAGCCGAGGAGCGGCGCGCGCGCGATGAGGAACGCGGCGGCGAGAGCCGCGAAGTGCGTCGGCCGCGTCAGGTCGGCCTCGATCACACCCCTGAGCGCCCCGGCTGGGCTCCGGCGCGAGCTGCCTGGCGTGGCAGTCGTCTCCATCGGTCAGCGGGGGAGGATGAGCCCGGCCCCGCTCGTCTGGCCGGCCTGGGGCGACGGTAACGCCGACGAGGAGCCTGGCTTGCTCTCGCCGGTCGCTATCGTCTTGCCCTCCGCCACGCGCATGATGCTTTGAAGGAGGGTCGTCTCGTCCATGACGCCAGGCAGGAGGACCTTGTCACCGATGACCGTGGTTGGCACGGCCCGGATGCCGTAGCGCTGGGAGAGAGTCGGGAACTCGCTGATCTCGATGACGTCGACCTTGACGCGGGGGCTCTGGAGCGCGAGCTTGTGCGCCGTCCGGGCCAGCGCCGGGCAGTGGGGGCAGGTCGGGGTGACGAAGACCCGCACCTGGACATCGGACTTGATCTTGCGCAGCTGCTTCACCGTCTCGGGCTTGAGGTCGACGCTGCCCCTGGCGGCATCGATGAGGGTCTCGACGAAGCCCGGGAACTCGTTTCCAGAAGGGATGCCGAAGAAACGCACCGGCCGGTTGGTCTGGCCCCGGATCACGATCCCGGGCGCCCTGTCGACCCCGAGCTCGGCCGCGAGCTTCGTCGCTTCGGAGAGCTCATGGACCGTGAGCGCTATCCGTTCGCCGAGAGCAGCCATCTCCTCCAGCAGCGTCCGCGTTTCTTCGCAGTAGGCGCACTCTTCCCGGCCCGGCACATAGAGCGGGGACCGCCTCTGCGTGAAGTAATCGATCCGGACGCGGCTCGTCAGCTCGCGCTGAAACCGCTCCCTGAGTATCTCCTGATCTCGCAGCGGGATCACGGCCTCTCCTCTCCCGTGCTCTCCTCCCTGAGCTTCTGCCAGACCGCGAACAGACGGTGCAGGGCCGTGAACACGGTCATCACGGCCAGCACCCAGAGCACGGCGCGCAGCTCGCCAGACACGAGCCCCAGGGCGAGGAGGATGAGGCGGACGCCGCGCGTGAACAGGCCATCGAGCACCTCCACGCCTTCGGCCTGGGCCCGGGCCCGGACGTAGCTGACGGACAGGGAGCCGACGATGGCGACGAAGGCGAGCATGCTCTCCTCGACCGCGCCCCGCTGGAGGTAGTAGTAGAGGATGCCGCCGAAGACCGCGCCCTCGAACAGGCGGTCGATTACGGAGTCGAACACGGCGCCGAAGCGCGTCGCTTTGCCCGTCGTCCGGGCGAGTGCGCCATCGAATGCGTCGAGGGTCGCGGCGGCCAGCATCGCGACGCCGCCCCAGAGCAGCTCGCCGCCGGCGATGAGAGCGGCGGCGGCGATACCGCCCGCCATCTGGCCGACGGTGAGCATGTTCGGCGTGACGCCGAGTCGCGCCAGGACGGCGACCACGGGGCTCGTGAGCTGACGTGGCAGGGCACGGGGCATGGTGAGCATGCCTAGACCTCCACCAGGTCGCGCTCTCGCCCGGGCGCGGAGTGCTTCTCGTAGTGCAGCCGCTCGTAGTAGGAGAGGACGCGCCGGGAGATCCGCTCCCAGCTGAAGTGCTGGGCCCGCTCGCGGCCGCGGTCGGCCATCTGGGCCCGGAGCGCCGGGTCGTCGGCCAGGGTCAGGAGCGCCTCCGCCAAGGCGTCCGGGTCCTTGGGCCGCACGAGCAGCCCTTCGACGCCGTCCGTTACGACGGCGGCAAAACCATCGATGTTGCTCGCGACCACCGGGCAGCCGGCCGCCATGGCCTCCAGGAGGACGATGCCCTGGCTCTCGTTGCCTGTGTTGGGCGCGCAGAAGATGTGGGCCGAGTGATGGTAGCGGGGCAGGAGGTCAAGCGGGGCATAGCCGGCGAAGATGACATCGCGCAGGTTCGTCGCCTTCACCCAGCGCTCGTAGCCGCGCCTCTGGCGGGCGTTGTAGCCGCCCACGACGATGAGCCGCGCCTCCTCTCGAAGGCTCTTCAGGCGGGCAAAGGCTCGTAGCAGGTAGCGGAGCCCCTTCCGCTTCTCGAGACGGCCGACGAAGAGGATGTTCAGCATCCCATCGTCAAGCTCGGGGATCGGGGCATGGGGCGCCGAGAAGCGCTCCACGTCCACGCCGTTCGGGATGATGTTGTAGTAGCCGGGGAAGTGGGGCGCGACAAGCCGCATCGCCGCCTGGGAGACGGCGATCTTGCCGTCGAGCCGCCGGAAGCAGCCCTTCAGGAGGCGGCGGGTGTAGGTGTACAGGCGGGCGCGGCTATCGCGGGCGGCGTGGAAGGTGCCGACGTTGACCGCCGACGACGACCTGAGGAAGTGGATCGGCAGAAACGAGGCGAGGGGCTCGTGGACGTGGACGACGTCGAACATCTCCTCGCGCAGGAGCCGCCGCACGGGCTGGGCAAGACGCGGCGCCATTAGCATCCGGGCGACGGAGCCGCCGGCCGGGATCGACATCGGCCGCCCGATGGCGATCTCGTTCTCGCCGAGGCGGGAGACATCGGAGGACGGCGCGATTATCCGGACGTCGTGTCCCAGTCGGAGGAAGTTGTCCGCCAGGTGGTGCACGTGGGAGTTGACGCCACCCGGCACGGCAAGGTCGTAGGGGGAGACGAGCCCGACCTTCATGGCAGGTACCTGCTCACGAAGCTCCAGGCCGTGCGCCGCCAGCCGAGCTGGCGCGGCGTGGCCCGCAGACCGACGATGGGCAATGAGAACGCTCGCGCCAGCCCAACGTCGCGGAGACGAGGGAAACGCTGCTCCCTGGCGGCGAGCCCTCCGGCCGCGAACGCGGCCCTGAGGTCCGCGGCCGTGTGGCCGGCGAACTCCGTGTGGGCGCTGGCGATGGCCTGGACGAAGTGAGCGTCGGAGGCGCCGACCTCGGGCAGCTTATAGCGCTCGTTCAGGCGCCGGGCCTTGGCGCGGAAAGCGCGCGCCAACGGGCTGGGATTGGCCAGCTCGATGCCGTCGAACCAGAGGCCATCGCTGCTGCGCAGGCGCATGCGCTCCAGCGTGCCCGGCCCGATGCTCCGGGTCAGCCAGCTCATCGGGTGGGGGATGAAGCAGACGCCGCCCTGCTCATGGACGGCGTCCACCGTCTCCCAGACGCGGCGCAGGCTGGGTATTGGCTCCTCGACGAAGAGCGCCACGAGGTGACCCTCCAGCGTCGTGACCTCCTCGCCGACAACGAAGTCGAAGCCGTAGCCGCGCCGGGCCCAGAGCTCGCGGGCGCGGAGGGCGACCGTGATGTCGTCGTGCTCCGTGATGGCGATGACATCGAGGTCCGTATTGGCCTCGACGTGATCGAGGATCGACGCGAAGGAGTCGAGGCCGTCGCCCTGGTCGGTGTGGATATGGAGGTCAGCCTTGCCCATCGATCCCCCGGTCGCCCGGCCAGCGGGCTCATCCTGTCATTGCGAGGAGCGAAGCGACGTAGTCCTTCGACAAGCTCAGGATGGCCTAAGAAACCTTGTCGAATGGCATGGTGAGCCTGTCGAACCACGGGGCGCTGCGCCCGGCTAGATTCTAGCACCAGACAGCGGTTTCCCATGGCGTCGCGGCCGTTTGCCGGCGTCCTTCCAGATCCGTT
>JAUYMC010000394.1 GCA_030699545.1 Gemmatimonadales bacterium
CCCGACCATCCGGGGGACTTCCGCAGGACCTTGATCTCCTCCGGAAGCGAGCGGAACAGATCGCCCCCGAGGACAGCCGGACCCGGTCCGAGCGGCTCCGTGAAGCCCTCCGCTTCTCCGCCGCCGCGCCGAGGTTGCGCGGGGGCCGCCATGCGCGACGGCTTCGCGGCGCTGGACACGGCCGCGGCCCACGTCGTGCCCGCGCGCCGATGACCAGACCGGCGGCTTCGAGAGCGTCCCCGCGGCGTCCGTCAGAAGCGTCGGGGGCCCCTGGCTCGGGTGAGCGACGGGACCTGTCCACTCCCGCTCCTCACCCGACGTCGGTCGTCCTGCCGGTCACGACGGTGACGGGGCGCATGCGCCTCTCCACGCCCGAGGCCACCGCCCTGGATCTGCTCCGCGATGTGGCCGCCGCCGGGTCCCTCCCCACCGTCGCCACCGGGCTCCACGACCTGGCCGAGCCCTGCGACGCGGGCCGGCTCGTCGAGACGGCCCAAGCCGCCGAGCTGCCTCATGCCCAGCGCCTCGGGCATTTCCTGGACCTGGGTCGCCCGGAGCCGGCTCGCCGACCCGCTGGCCCGCTGGCTCGCGGAGCCTCACCCGGACTGGACGCGGCGTGACCCGGGCCAGCCAGCGCGCCGGGCCCGCCGGCAGTCGCGCTGGCACCTCCTCGTGAACGCCCGGGTCGAGCCGGACCTGTGACCTCGCCCGCCGTCATCGGCCACTGGCGCTCAGTGGCCCCGTGGCCACCGACCACCAGGTCGAGCACGCCCTCACCCTTTCGAGAGCGCTCCTCGAGATGGTCTCGGCTCCCACGCTGGCGTCCGCGGTCGCCTTCCGCGGCGGGACGGCGCTGCACACGCTGGTCCTCCCCGTTCCGCTCCGCTACTCGGACGCCCGCGACCTCGTCCCGGTGACGCCAGACCCACTCGGCACCGTCGTGACCGCCTGGCGTCGCCGGCTCGATCCGCTGCTCGGGCCGGCCGCGTTCGAGCGGAGCCCGACCACTCACAGCGTCATCGATCGCTTCCCATCCGAGATCCCGCCGGCCCGAGGGAGAGCGCAGGGTTGACAGCCCTCGGGTGGAGTAGGATAAAGTAAGATCAACGACCACATGAGACTGCTTATGCGAACCCGAGCCACCATGACCATTTCGCTCCCACGGCAGATGATCCAGGAAGTTGAGCGGCTTCGGAAGACCGAGCACCGCACCCGCTCGGAGCTCATCCGGGAGGCGCTCCGCGCCTACTTCAACGCGCGCCGCACCTTTCCCACCTATACCCCCACGGCCGCGGAGCTCCGCGCGATAGCAAAAGGTCGCGGCGCGATGCAGAGAGGCCAGTATTACACCCTCGATGAATTCCGAGCCTGGCTCTTGGCAGATCCGGGTAAGAAAGCCGGCGCGAAAAAGCGCCCGGCGCGCGCCTCGGCCTGAGCGGGAGCGCCTCCAGCGAGCCCTCGATGAGATGGCGCAGGACCCGTTCACCGGGGACATCGTGCAGCTGAAGGGCCAGCCTACCGCCTTTCGCCGACGCGTCGGCGACTGGCGGCTTTTCTTTGACGTGTACCCGGAGCAACGCTTGGTCGAGGTGCGAGACGTTCAACGACGCACCACCACCACCTACCGCCAGCGGTGAAGATTTCCGGGGGCGGGTTCACCACGCTCATCATCGCCGAGGACGCGGGACTCGATCCCGTCAAGCTCACGCGGTGCGCCGCCACCGCCGCCCTGCAGGCCGATAGTCCAGGCTGAAGGCAGTCTCCCGGAAGTAGGGATCCGCCCAGTTCCTGCTGGGCGAGACGCACCTGGCGCGGCGTGAGGGCAAGGCGGCCGAGGCCGCGTACCTCGAGGCCATCGCCCTCGACCCGCGGCTGGCCGGGCCCTATCTCCAACTCGGCAGCCTCGACGCCGCCTCGGGGCAGTACGACCACGCCCTGGCCCGCGTCGGCAAGGCCATCGAGGTCAACCCGAGGAACATCGGCGCCCTCATGCTCGCGGGCGTCATCCACGAGCGGCGGGGGGACCACCCGAAGGCCCGCGAGCACTACGAGAAGGTGCCGGCTTTGAATCCGCGCTTCCCCCCGGCCGCCGACAACCTGGCCTGGATCCTCTCCGAGCACGGCGGCGACAAGGACAAGGCGCTGACGCTGGCCCAGACCGCCAAGGAGTTGGCGCCCGAGGACCCGCGCGCCGTCCATCTCGCCGGCGTCGAGATCTTCGCCCGGGGCAAGCGCGCCGAGGGGCGGAGCGAGCTTGACCCGCGGCTGGCCGGGCCCTATCTCCAGCTCGGCGGCCTCCACGCCGCCTCGGGCCAATTCGACCAGGCCCTGGCCAAGGTCCGCCAGGCGCTCGAGGGCAACCCGAAGAAGGTGAGCGCGGTTCGTCCCGGCCGCGAACAACCCGGCCTGGGTCCGCGCGGAGCAGGGCGGGGACACGGACAGGGCGCTGGCTCTCGCCCAGACGGCGAAGGAGCTGGCGCCGGAAGATCCGCGTGTCTCCGACACCCTCGGCTGGATCCTCCACCGGCGCGGCCTGCACCAGCGCGCGCTGGCCCTGCTCAAGGACAGCCCCGCGCGGCGAGGCTTCGGCAACCCGCAGGTCCAGTACCACCTCGGCATGGTGTGTCAACCCAGCTCGGCGAGAAAGAGGCCGCCCGCCAGGCGTTGGGGATCGCCTGGAACCGACGTGGGCAGCTCTCGTTATGCGGCATGCTCTGGCAAGTACTCGAGACTGCCCGGCAGATCCCGAATCATACACCACACGATCCGTAGGAACTCATAATTAAGGGTTACCCTCCGATTCTCGTCGACTCATAATTCAGGGTTACCGAAGCCATGGCCTAGGAGCCTCCAGGGGAGGACTTGAGGGAGGGGGTGGCTATCTGGGTATCCCCCTGGGCGCGGCGGGGGTCGGGCGCGGCGAGGCTCCAGAGCCGGTCGAGGGCGGCGTCCATGTCGCGGCGCAACTGCAGCGGATTGAGGCTCTGGTAGAGCGCCTCCAGCTCGTCGCGGGTGGTCGGAGGCAAGACACCGAGGGTGCCGAGGCGCTGGTACGGCGTCTGGGCGCGGTCGTAAAACCGCCGCGTGCGGGCGCCGGCGCGGGTCTTGGACACGAGCTTCTGCACGGGCTGGAAGAAATTGACGTGCAGGCGAGCGAGTTGGTAGACGCGGGTGAGCTGCGCATAGGCGGCGTGGGAGGTGAAGCGATCATAGCCGACGAGGTGGCGCACGATGGCGCCATTTTTCTGCTCGACGTGAGCGCTATCGTTTTTCTTCCAGGGGCGACTGCGCGTGAAGGTGATGCGCTCGCGCTGACACCAGGCGAAGAGGTGGTGGTTGATGAACTCCGAGCCGTTATCGCTATCGAGGCCGACGAGGGGCACCGGCAAGTGCTGGCGGACGTGGTGGATCGCGGTGCCGACACGGCGCTGCCCCTTGCCCCAGACGGCTTGCAGCTCGACCCAACAGGAGGCGATGTCGACGGCGCAGAGCGTACAGAGGTAGAACCCCTGCGTGCTGCTGCCGCAGTGGGCCACCAAGTCCACCTCGAGGAAGCCGGGGCGCGCATCGTTCCACTCGGTGAAGGTGCGAATCGGGATCTGGTGCTTCAGCCAGGTGCCGGGGCGCGTGATCGTGGCCCCGCGCAGCGGGTACTGCGCGCGGGCCGGCGCCAGCAGGCGGGCCAGGGTTGGCCGGCTGGCCTGCCGCACGAGCTTGTCGACGGCGGGCGTGAGGGCGAGCTCGCCGCATTGGGTGAGACGCGCCAGGAGTTCGGGCACGAACGGGTGGAGGCGATGAGCGCCGATGCGCCCGGCTGCTTGCCACAGGACGGCGGCGGCAACGGCGATGTCCGGACCGTAGTACCGTGGGCGCCCGGCCCGCGAGGCCGTCCTCGGGGCCCGCGGCGCCCGCCGGAGCAGCCGGATGGCGGCCTTGCGATGAATGTGCGCAACCGCCACGACCTCGTCCAAGAGCTGTCGCTTCTCGGCGCGCGTCGCCCGCAGGTACCGCTCCCGCTGGACGGCGGCGTACTCTCGAAGGCTGGCTCGTGTCACGGGCTCCTCCTGGGTGGAGTTGGTAACCGTGACTTCTGATGTACGACCCTGCCTTCGGTAACCCGAATTTTGAGTCGATGCGCC
>JAUYMC010000401.1 GCA_030699545.1 Gemmatimonadales bacterium
CGTGATCGCCGCCGTGCCGGGCTCTTCCGGCCGGAGATCGAGCTCTACGACGTCACCCGGCACGACCCGGTCGTCGTCCTTGTGTTTGAGCTTGCCGCGCAACGTCGCGGTGACTTCGCCCGCGTCGGTGTGCACGCGATAGACGTTCCCCGAACGCACGAGCACCACGCCCGTCACGGGTGGGCTTCCGTCTTGGCGACGCAGGCGTCGAGATGCGCCTTCACGGCTTCCAGCGGCAAGGCGTGCAGCGGCGCGAGCGCCTCGTCGGCCGTCGCGCCGAAGGAGAGATACGGGGTCTCGAGATGACCACCCGGCTTGCTGGACGGCCCACCGAGGTCCCAGCGAATGAAGAGCAGGAAGGCACCGTACCGTCCGTCGGCCGCCGGCGCGTCGTCCACGGTGGCCGCCGCGGAGTACGCGCCGCCGTCGGGACCGCCGAAGGCCGGGGGACGGCCATGCACCGCCGCGTAGCCGCCCAGCGTCGCGTCGTCGTTCAGCGGCGGACTCCTCGCACCGACTCCTTGAGGACATTGGCGACGATGAACGCCACATTCGCGGGGCGCTCGGCGAGGCGGCGCATCAGGTAGGGGTACCAGTGCGTCCCGAACGGGACGTACACCCGCATGTTGTAGCCGTCGCGCCGCAGCTGGTGGTGCAGGTCGCGCCGCACGCCGTACAGCATCTGGAACTCATAGCGGGCCGCCGGCAGCGACTTCTGTTTTGCGAAACGGCGCGCCCGCTCGATGATCGCGGCGTCATGCGTCGCGATCCCTGGGTAGTTGCCGTGTTCCATCAGGCGTTCCATGCAGGAGACGAAGTTCGCGTCCACTTCCCGCTTGTCGGGAAACGCCACCGAGTCCGGCTCCTTGTACGCCCCTTTGCACAACCGCACGCGCGCGCCCAAGCCGACCATCAGGTCCGCATCGGCGGAGGTGCGCCGCAGATACGATTGCAGCACGACGCCGACAGCGTTGCCGAATTCGGGATACAGCACGTCGGTGAACAGCTGCAACGTGCGCGCGGTATACGACGACTGCTCCATGTCGATCCGCACGAACGACCCGTGCTCCTTGGCCTTCGCGATGATCGCCCGCACGTTGGCGAGGCAGAGCGACTCGTCGATGTCCAGGCCCATCTGGGTGAGCTTGACGGAGACATTGGCGTTCAACGACATCGCGTGAATGCGGTCGAGCAGCTGGAGGTAGGTGTCGCGCGCGTGCCGGGCCTCGTCGGCGCGCTGCACCGATTCGCCCAGGAGGTCGAGACTGGCGGAGAGTCCGGCACCGTTCAGATCCCGCACCGCGGTGACGACGGACTCGACCGTCTCGCCGGCCACGAACCGCGACGCGAACCGCCGCGCGAACCCGTTGCGCCGCACGAAGCTGAAGATCTGCGGTTGCTCGCTCAACCACTGAAAGACCGACCGCAGCATCAGGCGTAGAACTTCGATTCGCGACGGGCGAGTTCCTGCAGCACATCGGAAGGCGCAAAGCGCGGTCCCAACCGCTCGGCCAGGCGCTCGAGGTCCGCCACCACCCGCGCGGCCCCGAGATCGTCGGCGTAGCGCAGCGGGCCGCCGCGGAACGGCGGGAATCCGAAGCCGAAGATCGCCCCGATGTCGCCGTCGCGCGGGTTTCGGACGACGCCTTCACCCAGCGCCCGCGCCGCCTCGTTGACCATCCCGAGCGTCAGCCGCTGGAGGACCTCGGCGGGCCGGGGACCGCCGTTCGGCTGGACGCCGAGCAGCCGGTACACGCTTTCGTCCACGCCGCGCTTCTTGCCGCCGGCGTAGACGTAAAACCCGCGCCCCGACTTGCGGCCCAGGCGGCCGCCTTTGACGAGGGCGGAGACCCCCGGCCCGGCCGGCGACTGCAGCCGGTCGCCGTACGCGGCGAGCATCACGTGCGCGACTTTCTCGGCGACATCGAGGCCGACTTCGTCGAGCAGCGTGACGGGACCCACGGGGAATCCGAACCGCACGGCCATCTCATCGATGACCTCGATCGACGCCCCGTCACCGAGCAGGTGACCCACCTCGTTCGCATAGGGCGCGAGAATGCGGTTCACCCAGAAGCCGGGGCTGTCTTTCACCACGATCACCGTCTTGCCCATGCGGCGGCCGAACGCGACCGCGGTGCTCACCGCCCCCGGCGCGGTCAGCGCGCCGGGGATGACCTCGAGCAGCGGCATTTTGGCCACGGGCGAGAAGAAGTGCATCCCGATGACCTGTTGCGGCCGGCGCGCGCCTTCGGCGATGCTCGTGATGGGAATCGTGGAGGTGTTCGATGCGAACACGCCCGTCTCGGGCAGCGCCGCCTCGACCTCCTGCAACACCTGCCGCTTCACCGTGAGATCCTCGAACACCGCCTCGATCACCAGCTCGGCGCGGCCGAAGCCGGCGTAGTTGTCGCCGCCCGAGAGCAGCGCGATCAGCCGCGCATGCTCGTACGTGGTGATGCGCCGCCGCCTCAGCCGGTCGTCGAGGATTTCCCGCGCGGCCCGGATGCCCTGCGCGACGCGCGGCAAGTCTGCGTCCTTCATGCGGACATCCACCTGCGCCTGCGCGACCGCGGTGCCGGCGATGCCGGCCCCCATGAATCCCGAGCCGATGATCCCAAGCCGGGTCACGCGCACCGGCGGCGGTGCATTGGCGATGCCGGGGTCTTTCTTGAGCTGATTGGTCGCGAAGAAAATCTGGACGAGCTTGCGGGAGACGTCCGTGACGGCCAGCTGGCCGAACAGCTGCGCTTCGCGCCGCAGGCCCGCCGCCATCCCGTGACGCAGGCCGTGCTCCACCGCATCGAGGGCAGCGAGGGGGGCGGGATAGTGGCCACTCGTTTTTTCCAGGACCTGCTTGCGCGCCGTGCGGAACACCAGGCGGCGGCCGAGCGGGTTGCCGTCGAGCAGCCAGCCGGCGACGCCGCCGCGCCGTTTGCGCTTGGGCCGCCAGCCGTCCGCCAACCGGCGCGCGGCCGCGATCGTGATCTCCTCCAGAATCGCCGGCGGCACCAGCTCATCCACCATCCCGAGACGGAATGCCTTGGCGGCGCGCTCGCTCTTGCCGGCCAGGATCATGTCGAGCGCGGCACGCGCCCCGACCAGTCGCGGCAACCGCTGACACCCCCCGGCGGCGGGGAGGATGCCGAGTTGTACTTCGGGGAGCCCGATCTGGGTCTTGTCGTGGTCGCTCGCGACGCGGTAACGGCAGGCGAGCGCGAACTCGAAGCCGCCGCCGAGACAGGAGCCGTGGATCCCGACCGCGACCGGTTTGGAAGAACGCGCGACGCCGTCGAGCATCTGTTGGCCGTCGGCGGACAACCGCTCCGCCTCCGAAGCGGATCGCAGCTGCACGAATTCCTCGATCTCGGCGCCGGCGATGAAGTTGTCCGCCTTCCCGGAGAAAAACGCGATGGCCCGGACGTTCGGGTCATTGTCGAGGGTGGCGAAACAAGAGAGCAACTCGTCCTTCACGGCGCGGGAAATCACGTTCACGGGCTGGCTTTGCAAATCGAGGACGACGACGGCAATGCCGTCGCGGACGCTCCACGTGACTGCCGGAGACGGCGCGGCGGTGCGGGTCGCCGGTGCCGTCGTCGTCATGCCGAGCGCTCGAGGACCATCGCGAACCCCATGCCCCCCTGGGCACACACCGAGATCAGTCCAAACTGCACGTCCCGCCGCCGCATTTCGTTCGCGAGGGTGGTGACCAGCCTCCCGCCCGTCGCGCCGAACGGATGGCCGATCGCGATCGACCCGCCCATCACGTTGATGATGTCCTCGTCGATCTCCCACCCCTTCTCGGCGAATCCCTGGAGGTTGGACAGCACCTGCGCGGCGAAGGCCTCGTGCAGCTCGATCAACCCGAGGTCCTTCCACTCGATCCCGGCGCGCTCGAGCGCCTTGGGCACCGCCCAGACGGGCGCCTGCAGCAGCTGCCATCCCGGGTCCACGGCCGCCACGGCGTACGAGCGGATGAACGCCAGCGGCTCATAGCCCAACGACCGCGCCGCATCGTGGCTCATGAGGAGGACCGCCGAGGCGCCGTCCGTCAGCGGCGACGCATTGGCGGCGGTGACGGAACCGTAGCGCCGGTCGAACACCGGCTTCAGCTTCGCCATCTGGTCGAGGGATGTATCGCCGCGAATCCCGTTGTCCTGGGTCACGATCGCTCCATCGGGGCGCGCGGGCAGCCACGGGGCGATTTCCGCTGTGAGCCGGCCGTCGGCCGTGCCCGCGGCGGCGAGGCGGTGGCTGCGCAGCGCCCAGCGGTCCTGCGCGTCGCGGCTGATGTGGTTTTCCTTGGCCATTTTCTCGGCCGACTGGCCCATCGACTGCCCGGTCGAGGGTTCCGCGATCGCCGGGGCGACGGGAACGAGATCGCGGGGCCGGATGCGCGCGAGCGTCTTGACGCGCGCGCCGAGCGACTTGGCCCGGCCGGCGTCCACCAGAATGTCGGCGAGGCGGCGTGACGCGAGGATGGGGATGTCCGACAGCGACTCGGCGCCGCCCGCGAGGACGACGTCGGAGTGGCCGAGGGCGATCTGGTCGTGCGCCGCGGTGATGGCCTGGGCGGCGGACGCGCAGGCGCGATTCAGCGAATAGGCCGGGATTTCCTTGGGGAACTGCGGCAGCAGGCTGACTTCGCGCGCGATGTTGGGGACCAGGGCCGATGGCACGACCTGGCCGAAGATCACCTCGTCGACATCGGCGCCGTTCAGGTTCGTGCGCTCGAGCAGCTCGCGTGCGGCATGCCGCGCGAGGTCGACGGCCCGCGTGTCCTTGAGCGTGCTCCCCGCTTTGCTGAACGGCGTGCGGCAACCCGCGACCACCGCGACGCGCCGTCCGTTCACTGCCGGCATTAGATTCCTCCTCCGTTCGAAACCTACCACCGCCCCCAACCGGAGGGGAGTTGCCCGCGGAATCACCGTTCTCACAGCAGACGCGCGCCGCCGCGCTGGCCTCGATGGCGGCGGACCCGGTGGACGTGCTGGTGATCGGCGGCGGGATAACCGGCGCGGGGGTGGCGCGGGACGCCGCGCTGCGCGGCTTGCGCACCGCGCTCGTGGACAAGGGAGACTTCGCGGCGGGCACCTCCTCGGTGTCCTCGCGCCTGATCCACGGCGGGATCCGCTATCTCGAACAGGGAGACTTCCGGCTGGTGTTCGAGGCGAGTCGCGAGCGCCGCGTGCTGCTCCGCATCGCACCGCACCTCGTGCGCCCGCTGCCGTTTCTCTTTCCGGTCTACCGCGGCGCGCGCGTGCCGGCGTGGCAGCTCCGCGCCGGGATGTGGCTCTACGATATCCTCTCCGCGTTCCGCAACGTGGAGAACCATCGCTGGCTGAGCGCCCGCCAGGTGCGGCGCACGGAACCCGGCTTGCGCGACCGCGGCCTGCGCGGCGCGGCGCTCTACTACGACGCGCAGGTGGACGACGCACGCCTCGTGCTGGCCACCGTGCGCAGCGCCGCCCGCGCGGGCGCGCTCACCGCCAACTACGCCGAAGTCACGACGCTGCTCAAACCGGACGGCCAGGTGCGCGGCGCGACCGTGCGCGACGTTCTGAGCGGCGAAACCCGCTACGTCCGCGCGTTGACCGTCGTGAACGCGGGCGGGCCGTGGGTCGATGCCGTGCGGCGGCTCGACGAGCCCGACGCGCGGCCGCTGCTGCGCACCACCAAGGGCGCGCACGTCGCCGTCCCGCGCCGGCGCATCGGCGCCGCCGACGCCCGTGGCGTGACGCTGTTGTCTCCGATCGACGGTCGCGTGATCTTCGTGCTCCCCTGGGGCGACCAGTCGTATGTGGGCACGACCGATACCGACGCCGATCCGCTCCCCGACGCCGTGCGCGTCACCGGCGAAGACGTGCGCTATCTCCTGCGTTCGGCCAACGCCGCGTTCCCCGACGCCCATCTGAGCCCGGCTGACGTCGTGTCGGTCTGGGCGGGCCTGCGGGCCCTGTTGCGGGAGGACGACGAGGGGGGCGCGGCGCCGTCGCAGGTGTCGCGCGAGCATCGCATGGTGGAAAGCGCGCACGGACTCATCACCATCGCGGGCGGCAAGCTCACCACGTATCGCGTCATGGGGCAGGAGGTCGGGGACCGCGTCGCGATGCGGTTGCACGAGCTCGACGGCCGGCCCGTCGCCGCCCGGCCTCCGACCGACCGCATTCCACTTCCCGGCGGCGAGGCCGCGGATCTCGACGTCGTGAGGGAAAGCGTGCGCGCCCGTGGCATGCCGGAGCGCACCGCCGAACACCTCGTGTCGCATTACGGCAGCGAGGCGGCCGCGATCTGCAACCTGGTGGATCGCGATCGCGCCCTAGGCGAGGCGATCGTCCCGGGACGCCCGGAGATCTGGGGGGAAGTGACGCACGCGGTGGAGCGGGAGATGGCGCTGCGTGTGCAGGACGTGCTCATCCGGCGTCTGCATCTGTTCCATGAAGCGCCCGAGCACGCGGGCGCCGTGGTCGCGCCCCTCGCGCAGCGGATGAAGAAGCTCCTCGGCTGGGACGAAGTCCGCGAAGCCGAGGAGTTGGTTGACTACTTCCGGTTGGTGGAGCGCGCCCGGTCGTTTCGGAGCGAGCTTACGGCCTGATCCGAATGCGCGGCCTCGAGGGCTTCGACCGCAAGCAGGCATCGTCCAGCGCCGTCTACCGCCACCCCCGCAGGCTGCGCACGAAGTCGTGCAGCACCAGGAACTTCTCGTACACCTTCACACCCTTGCGCTTGCGGCCGAACTCGCTGAACAGTTCTCGCAGCCGCCCCCGGCGTGTCACGTAGAAACGGAAGGTTTCGGCAAAGTCTTCCTGCGGATGGGTCGCCGCATAGGCGCTGACGTAGTCGGTCAGGGTCGTGGCGATGCGGCGCCGCTCGAAATCCACCCAGTGCTCGTCCGCGACGCGGTACGCCTTGCGCACCTCCCCAAACGCGCGCCGG
>JAUYMC010000402.1 GCA_030699545.1 Gemmatimonadales bacterium
CTGGCGGCGAGCGCCAGCGTGGCCACCACGACGCGGACCGACGGCGCGGCGGCGGCGGTCGCGTCGGTCCTCGGTGAGATCGTGTACGCCCCCGGCACCAGCGGCAGCGGCGGCGCCGCCGTCGGCATCGGGCACGTCGCCGGCGCGCTCGAAGACGAACCGGGCATCGGATCGCTGCGGCTCCGGGCGCGGGGGTGGGCGCAACCCTCAGGCGGACCGTCTCAGCTTTCACTCACCGTCGAATCCACCCGCTTTCTCGACGCCTGGTACAGCGACGTCGTGGCGTCGGTGTCGCGCGACGACGCGCGGATCGCCGCGGGGGCGTGGTTCAGTGTGCGGCTCAGCCGCGTCTATGGATCTACGGGGGCCGCGAGCGCGTCGCTCCAGTATTTCGTCACTCGGGCGGTCGCGTTCGAGCTCGCCGGCGGGAGCTATCTGCGCGACCCGTTCCAGGCGCTGCCGCAAGCGGGCTTTGCCAGCGCGGGACTGCGCATTCACACTCCGCGTCGCGCCGCTCCTCCGGCACGCGCGCGACCGGCACCGCAGCTGGCCCCGTTAGTCGCCCAGCGGCGTCCCGGCGTCGGTGGCGATACGGTCTTCGTCCGGTTTCGCATGGACGCCCGGCGGTCGCTGGCGATTGCCGGCGACTGGAATGCGTGGGAGCCGATCCCGTTGCGACCCCTGGGCGACGACATCTGGGAGGCGGCGCTGGTGCTGCGCCCAGGGGCGTATCACTTCAACCTCTTTGTGGATGAGACGGAATGGGTCGTCCCCGGTGGGGTGGCGGTGGTATCCGACGGCATGGGGGGGCTGGTGGCGGTGCTGACGGTGCTGTGACTTGACGCTGGCTGTCCCGCACCCTAGCGTGGCGCCTGTCGGCTACGCCGTCCTCTCCTTCGCGAGGTGCCTATGGGCAAGATCAACCTGCAAAAAGCGATTATCGGCGGATTGGTGGCGGGCGTCGTTCTCAACGTCGTGGACTTCATCACGTACGGCGTGGTGCTGAAGGATGATATGGCGGCCGCCATGGCTGCGCTCGGCAAGCCGGCGGTGTCGGACAGCATGATCCTGCTCTTTGTGGGGCTCGATTTCGTGGTCGGCGTCTTCCTCGTGTGGCTCTATGCGGCGATCCGTCCCCGCTTCGGCCCCGGGCCCGCGACGGCGGTGAAAGCGGGCCTCGCCGTCTGGTTCATCGCCGGGCTGATGCACGCCCTGTTCGAAGCCCCGATGGGACTCATGCCGACGAACCTCATCGTGATCTCGACGGCGGTGATGCTCGTCGCCTGCCCGCTCGCCGCGGTGGTGGGCGCCAAGTTCTATACGGAAGGCGCCGGCGCGGGAGCCGGAGCCGGCGCGGGAATGGCGGGAATGGGCAGCCGGATGTAACGGCGCAGGAATCAGCAGCGGGAAAAAACCGTCGGGCGGCGCTGCCGTCCGGCGGTTTGTGCTTTCAGTTGCCCCGCTTGCTTCCTCTATAAGGCGCAGCGCCGCCGCTGCAGCGTGCGGGCCCACTCCGGGAGCGGGGGCTCGCTACTTCGCCTGCAGCCGGTCGAAGTGCGGCTTCTCGACCGCGAAATACATGATCAGAATCGCCGTCTGCGCAATCAGCGCCGCGACCAGCCCAGGCCACGACCGCAAGACGAGCGCGAGCCCGTAGGTCTGGAGATACCCGATCGTGTACATCGGATTGGCGGTGTAGCGGTAGGGACCAGCCGCCACCGGCTGCGGTGCGGCCGGAGGAACAAAGAAGTTGTGCCAGTAGTAGGCGTCCGCGCCGAGCGTGCGCGCGGCCCACAGTTTGACGCCGAGTCCCAGCACGATGAGCAGGAGGCCCGCCGCGATCGTCATCCCTGTCGAGACGGGAGAGGCGAACGAGCTGGGGGTGACGACGCACAGCAGGATGAACGCGACGGCGTCGTTGTACATGAGCACGGCGGCGCTGCGGCGGAACCGCCTGAATCCCGCCGTGGCGTCGCCGGTCCGCGTGAACACGGCGTCGCGTTCCTGGCGGCGCAGCGCCACGCCCACGAATCCCGCATAGGCGAGGCGGCTCACGACCGCGTAGGCAAGGACAGCCGCCTGGGCGGCCGTCACCGGCGGCCGAGGACCTGGACGGTGGCCCGGGTCTGCATCCGGCCAAGATACGCCCTTGTGGTCCCTTCGCATTAGTCCCCATTTCGTTCATCCGGCGGATAGTGACGCAAATCACCAATTTTTACTTTGCCCATGCACGCAGACGTTCGTTCCTCTCATCACATACGGAGAACGATTATGCGACAGGACCCGAATACGCCGCGGACCCCGCGGCAGGATGAGCCGGGCGGGCCGATGAAGCGCAAAGAAGGCGGCAATCGCCCCGGGCAGAACCCCGAGCGTGAAGATGAAGGTGGTTTCGAAGAGGAGAGGTAGGACGGTAGCGCCGTAGTGCAGGACCCCAGTACCGGTCTCGGCCCGTCGCATCTGCGGCGGGTCGAGGCCCCGTCCTTCCGGCAGTGAACGTCCGTGCCGTATGCACTTCGGCCGCCACGCTTGGCGGCCGTCGTGCTATTCAGGAGCCAACCGCCCCGTTGCTGCAGCGTTTGTCGCGGCTCACAGGCGATTGGGTCACGTGACAGCCGGCGCGAAACGAGACGGGATGGCTCCGAGCCAGCCAGCGGGGGTAGACTTTCGGGAGGCTTACCAGGAGGGTTGATGCACCGCCTCACGTTTCTCTCTCTCGCCTTGTTCCTCGCTGTTCGTGCGCTCTCCGCCCAGCAGCCGGCCGCCGCGCCCCATGACAGCGTG
>JAUYMC010000002.1 GCA_030699545.1 Gemmatimonadales bacterium
GCAGTCGATCTCGTGATCCTGAACGAGCGCGCGTCCTCCTATGTCCAGGACCTTCAGATCGCGCTCGAGACTCTGGTCCGCACGAGCCAGTCGCGACCGCAGGTCGGAGTGGAGAGACCGCCGGGCCGCGTCTTCATCCTCCGGGCCGATCTGATTTCGGCGGAGACACGCGCCCTTCTCGCGGCGGTAGCTAGGGTGGTGCTCGTCGGCCAACGCGGGCGCCTCTCCGATCAGCTCGACCGAGTACCCGAGACCAAGGCGTATGCTCGGTCGACTCCGAAGCGCGCTCTCGCCGGTCCGCAATCGCGGGTCGCGCCGCCCTTGCCGGACCTCGAGTTCTTCAACGGACTTGGCGGCTTCGCCGACAACGGACGGGAGTATGTGACGATACTCGGCCCTGGTCAGTCGACGCCGGCACCCTGGATCAACGTCGTCGCTAACCCCGCCTTCGGCTTTCAGGTGGCGACCGAAGGCAGCGGCTACACTTGGTCCGTCAACAGCCGCGACAACCAGCTCACCCCCTGGTCGAACGACCCCGTCACCGATCGTCCGGGTGAGGCGTTCTATCTGCGCGACGACGACACGGGAGACCTATGGAGCCCGACGGCCCTGCCGATTCGCGACGAAGAGGCGACCTATGTTGCCCGCCACGGTCGGGGATACAGCCGTTTCGAGCATGCAGCGCACGGGATTGGAATCGATCTCCTCCAGTACGTGCCAATCGACGACCCGATCAAGATCTCGCGCCTTGTACTCCGCAATACGTCGAGCCGCATCCGGCATCTCTCGGTGACTGCTTATGTAGAATGGGCACTCGGTTCGTCGCGGGCAGCTTCGGTTCCGTTCGTGACGACGGAGATCGATACCGATACCGGCGCGATGTTCGCCCGCAATCCATGGAATTCAGACTTCGGATCGCACGTCGCCTTTGCCGATTTCGGGGGGCGCCAGACAGACTGGACCGGCGACCGGCGGGAGTTCATCGGGCGCAACGGAACGCTCGCGAGCCCGATGGCGCTCGCCGGCGCGGCGCCTCTCTCCAACAATGTCGGGGCCGGTCTCGATCCCTGCGCCGCACTGCGAACCACGGTCGAGTTACCGCCGGACGGTGCCGTCGAGATCGTCTCCTTCCTCGGTCAGGCCGCGAGCGTCGATGGCGCGCGGAAGTTAATCGCGTATTACCGCACGGCGAATCTCGATGCCGTGCTGTCCGAAGTCGGCCGCTACTGGGACGATGCCCTAGGTGCGGTCCAGGTGAAAACGCCTGACCGGTCGATGGACATTATGTTAAACGGCTGGCTCCTCTACCAGGTGCTCGCCTGCCGCGTCTGGGCCCGCTCTGCATTCTACCAGGCGAGCGGCGCCTACGGTTTCCGCGATCAGATTCAGGATGGCCTGGCGCTCGTCACATCGCGCCCAGCGATGACGCGCGAGCATTTGTTGCGGGCGGCAGGGCGGCAGTTCGTCGAAGGCGACGTCCAGCATTGGTGGTTGCCGCATTCCGGCCAGGGCGTGCGCACGCGGATTTCCGACGACCGCGTGTGGCTCGCCTACGCCGCCGCCCATTATGTTGGTGCAACCGGAGATGTTGCCGTTCTCGACGAGGTCGTCCCCTTTTTGGAAGGGCAGAGACTGGAAGCGGGCCAGCACGACAGCTTCTTCCAGCCGACGGTCTCCGACGAGACCACCACCCTGTTCGAGCACTGTGCCCGAGCCCTCGACCAAAGCCTCGCGCTCGGCGGCCATGGGTTGCCGTTGATCGGCACGGGCGACTGGAACGACGGCATGAACCGCGTCGGCGAGAGAGGGCAGGGCGAAAGCGTCTGGCTCGGTTGGCTCCTCCACGCGACGCTTACCGGTTTCGCTCCGTTCGCCGACGCGCGCCACGAGACGGTCCGCGCTGCGAGATGGCGCGCGCACGCTGCAGAGCTGCAGGCGTCAATCGAGCGCGAGGCATGGGATGGGGACTGGTATCGGCGTGGGTATTTTGACAATGGCGCGCCGCTCGGCTCGGCGTCGAGCGACGAATGCCGGATCGATTCCATTGCGCAGTCCTGGGCGGTGATGTCAGGTGCGGCGGCGACCGATCGCGCCACCCGCGCCATGGCGGCGGTAGAGCGGGAGCTGATCCGTCCGAACGACGGGCTGGCGCTGCTGTTTGCGCCCCCGTTCGACAAGACGTCACTCGATCCTGGCTACATCAAGGGCTATCCGCCAGGCATCCGTGAGAACGGGGGCCAATACACCCATGCCGCATTGTGGTCGGTGATGGCGTTCGCGGCGCTCGGCGAGGGTGACAAAGCGGCGCGGCTGTTCTCGCTCCTTAACCCCATTAACCACGCCTGTACTTGGGTAGACGCGCACCGCTACAAGGTGGAGCCTTATGTCGTAGCCGCTGACGTCTATACCACGCCGCCCCATGTCGGGCGTGGAGGGTGGACCTGGTACACCGGCGCAGCCGGCTGGATGCAGCGGGCCGGCATCGAGAGCATCCTCGGGCTGCGTATGCACAGTGGCTCCCTGTATCTCGACCCGTGCATTCCGAAGGGCTGGCCGCGCTTCGAGCTGACGGTCCAATATCGCTCCGCACGATACGAGATTCTGGTGGAGAATCCCGATGGAGTCGCCCGGGGCATCTTTTCCGCGCAGTTTGACGGGACGGAGATCAGGCAACGGCCATTGTGCCTGCCCCTGCTGGACGACGGCATCACTCACCATGTCCAGGTGAGACTCGGGCGAGCGGTGACCTGATGGAATGGATGGCCCCTGCTCCGGCATCGATGTTCCACAGTGGATGTCGGTGCAATTGTCCTGATAAGTGCATTGTCGGCACCTTGACCCATAGTCAATGAGCGCATTGTATCTCCGCAAGGGCTCGGTGGCGGCGGCGTTACTACGGGTATCAAACAGATATTAGCAATCGTGTTGGAACAGCTTTTGGCTATACGCCGCCTTTAAGGTCCCACGCCGGGTAGGGCCGCTTATGGCTGAGGCTGTTGAAAAACTCCCTGTTGCTTGAGATTTGATTGCGTGATTCGATTCTCCCGGTGATTTTCGGGAGGGCTGAGCGATGATGGGTGAGCGGCTGTGGTATCAGGACCGTCTTTTTTATGCGTTTGATCTTGAGGATGTTGTTCCGGCCGATCATCTGCTGCGCCGGATCGATTCGGTTCTCGATCTCGACTGGCTGCGCCGGGAACTGAGGCCGTATTACAGCCATACGGGCCGGCCCTCTGTCTGTCCGGAGCTGATGATCCGGATGCTCCTGGTCGGATACTGCTATTCGATCCGCTCGGAGCGCCGTCTGTGCCAGGAACTCGCACTTAATCTGGCCTACCGCTGGTTCTGCCGGCTGGGGCTGGAGGACATGGTTCCCGACCACTCGACCTTCTCGGTCAACCGGCACGGCCGGTTCCGCGACAGCGATCTGTTACGCCGGGTGTTCGAGAGCGTTGTGCGCCGGTGCATGGAAGCCGGGCTGGTCGGCGGCGAGGGCTTCGCCGTGGATGCCAGCGTG
>JAUYMC010000007.1 GCA_030699545.1 Gemmatimonadales bacterium
CACCTTCTTCTATCTCACCCAGCTCGAGACGCAGGACGCGTGGCTCCTGATGACGGCCCGCGGTCCCGACTCCCTCGAGACGGTGCTGTTCCTGCCGCCCCGCAACCCGCGGACGGAGCGGTGGACGGGCCTGCGGCTGGGCCCCGACAGCGTCGCGACGCGGCTCTCCGGTATCGCGACCGTGCTGCCGACCGACTCGCTCGACGACCGGCTGCGGCGCGCCCGGTTCCAGACGCGGCCGCTGTACGTCCCGCTGCATCGCGCCACGCGCGACGAGCGGCGCATCGTGGATCTGCTGTTCAGCGGGGCGGACGTCCGCAACGTCCTCCCGCTGGTGGACTCGATGCGCGCGGTCAAGGACGCCGGGGAGATCGCCCGGCTGCGCCGGGCCATCGACATCAGCGTGGCCGGACACATCGCGGCGATGCGCGCCGCGCGGCCGGGGATGTACGAGTACGAGCTCGAGGCGGTGCTCGAGGACGGCTTCCGCCGCAACGGCGCCGACCGCCTCGGCTATCCGTCCATCGTCGGCAGCGGCCCCAACTCGACCGTGCTCCATTACGACGTGAACCGCCGCCGCACCCGGGCCGGCGATCTGGTGGTCATCGATGCCGGCGCGGAGTGGGGGCAGTACACCGCCGACGTCACGCGGACGTTCCCCGTGAGCGGCCGGTTCACGCCGCGGCAGAAGGCCATCTACGATCTGGTGCTCGGGGCCCAGCAGGCCGCCTTCGACTCCGTCCAACCCGGCGTCACGATGGGGCAGCTCGACGCCATCGCCCGCCGCTACCTGCGCGAGCACTCGGGCGACCTGTGCGGCGAACGGACCTGCGACGACCGGGAGTTCTTCAACCACGGCCTCGGCCACCCCATCGGGATGGACGTGCATGATGTCGGCTTCAGCCGCCCCTTCGCGGCCGGGACGGTGATCACGCTCGAGCCGGGGATTTACCTGCAGGCGGAAGGGTTAGGCGTGCGGATCGAGGACGACGTGCTGGTGACAGCCACCGGAGGGGAATGGCTCTCGGCCGGCGCGCCGCGCACCACCGAGGCCATCGAGCGGCTGATGCGCCGCTAGGTCTGGTCCTTTTCGTTTTTGATCTCTTCGAAGAACTGCGCCGCCTCCCGCTGGTACTGCGGATCCAGGACGTCCGCCACCGGGAGCCCCGGAATCACGGCCAGCTGCTCGCGGGCGTTGGAGAACCGCCCGAGATCGTAATACACCTCGGCGAGCTCGAGCCGGTGATAGATGTGCTGCGGCCGCAGCGCCACCGCCCGCTCCAAATGCCGGGCCGCGTCGTTCCAGTTGGCCCGATCCATGAAGCCGCCGCCGAACAGCGCCTTGGCGAAGAAGCGCTGCACGGCCGACAGCCGCTTCACCTCGGCATGCCAGGCGCCGAGAATGTGATGGGCGTAGGAATGGGTCGAATCGAGCTCGACGGCGCGCGTGGCCTCATCGAAGATCACCTTGGCGTAGCGCACGCGTTCCCTGCTGCCTTTGGTGCGCGACAGCCGGCCGAGGGCGAGCGCAGCGGTGTAATGCCCCTGCGCGTCGTTGGGATTCGCGCGGACCGCCGCTTCGGCGTCGCGGTGCGCGGCGGCGTAGAGGCTGTCGCGCAGCTTCTTCTCGGCGTCGTTCGCTCCCGCGATCTGCTTGGCGACGTCCACCTGCGCGAGCGCCGCCTTCCACAGCGCGGCGTAGTTCGTGGAATCGATCGCCAGCGCCGCCTGGTAATGGCGCAACGCGGCATCCGGGTGCAACGTCCCGTACGCGCTGTCGCCGGCGGCGACGTGTGCCGCGGCGTTCTGCGCGGCGCCGCGCACGGGCGCGGCCAGGCTGACGGCGAGCGCGGCAATCACGGAATGGTGGAGATGAGGGAGCATGCCAGAATGATCATCGGGCTTCTGATCGAGCGCAAGCGCGACGGCGGCGCATTGAGCCCCGAAGAATGGTCGGCGGTCATCGCGGAATACACCGCGAACCAGGTGCCCGACTATCAGATGTCCGCGCTGCTCATGGCCGTCTTCATGCGCGGCTTGGAGCGCCAGGAGCTGGCCGCCCTCACCGACGCGATGCTCGCCTCGGGCGACCGTCTCTCGTTCGACGGCTGGGCCACGCCGCGCATCGACAAGCACTCCACGGGCGGCGTCGGCGACAAGGTGTCCCTCGTGCTCGCGCCGCTCGTCGCCGCCTGCGGCGTCGCCGTCCCCATGATGTCGGGACGCGGCCTCGGCCACACGGGCGGCACGCTCGACAAACTCGAAGCGATTCCGGGGTTCCGCACCAACCTGTCGCTGGCGGAGGCGAAGGCGCAGGTGCAGAAGATGGGCTGCGCGCTGATCGGACAGACCACGGAGATCGTCCCCGCCGACCGGAAGCTGTACGCGCTGCGCGACGTGACGGCCACCATCGAGTCGATTCCGCTGATCGCCGCGAGCATCATGTCGAAGAAGCTCGCCGAAGGGCTCACCGGCCTGGTGCTCGACGTGAAACGCGGCAGCGGCGCGTTCCTCCCGGAGCTGGACCGCGGGCTCGAGCTCGCGAAGACGATGATCGCGCTGGGCGAGGACCGCGGCTGCCCCACCGTGGCGCTGCTCACCGCGATGGATCGGCCGCTCGGCCGCGCGTGCGGCAACGTTCTCGAGACGGAGGAAGCGATCCTGACGCTGCGCGGGGAAGGGCCCGCCGACCTGCTCGAGGTGACCTACGCGCTCGGCATCGAGATGCTGCTCGCCGCGGGGGTCGAGCGGAATACCAAGAAGGCGCGCAAGAAGCTCGAGACCGCGATCGACTCCGGGCTCGCGGCGGAGAAGTTCGAGCAGATCATCGAAGCGCAGGGCGGCAATCCCCAGACCGTCGAGGACCCGTCGGTCTTGCCGCAGGCACAGGCGGTGGAGGTCTACTCCGCGCCGCGCACGGGCGTGGTCCAGCGGGTCGAGCCCCGGACCATCGGACGCGCGATCATCGCGCTGGGCGGCGGGCGGCGCACGGTGGACGACGTCATCGATCCGACGGTGGGGTTCGTCATCACGGTGAAGCCGGCCGACAAGGTGCTGGAAGGGGAGCCGATCGCGTCGGTGTTCGCGAAGGACGCGGACGGCATTCAGGCGGGGTTCGCCGCGCTGGATCAGGCGATTGTGATCGGGGACAAGCTGGCCGAAAAGCCGCTGCCGCTCGTGTCGCACCGCGTCACGCGGGCGGGGGTCGAAGCGCTCCGCTAGATCGGGGGCTTCTGCACGCCGGGGCCCCAGTCCCGGACGCTGTGTTCGTCGCTCGCTTCCCGCGCTTCCCGCTCCGCCGCCTCGAGCTCGCTCTGGGGCGGGCGCTCGTACTCGCCGCGGCTCTTGGGCCAGAAGAACCACGCCAGCAGGGCGACCAGGATGCCGAACACCACGAGCGTGGCGGTCATCAGACGTCCAGGTTCCGCACGAATTTCGCGTTCTCTTCGATAAAGCGGCGCCGCGGCTCGACTTCGTCGCCCATCAGCGTC
>JAUYMC010000016.1 GCA_030699545.1 Gemmatimonadales bacterium
TCGGCTTCGCGAGCCCGTCGTAGCGCTCATAGCCGCCGACGCGCGAGTAGCCGCCCGTGACCGCGCACTCGAAGTTCTGGGCGTCACGACAGACGCCGGGTTTTAACGAGAGAGATGGTGAGATCTGGTCCATGCCTCCCCTGAGCTCGACGACGTCGAACTCGACCTTCGGCATCCGGATCGGCATAACGCTATGCGAGCGCGCCCGCGAAACCCATCTCCGGGAGGCGGTCTGCCGTCATGCGACGCATCAACTTCCCGAACTCGAGCTCGCCCCGGTCATAGGCCTCGGACGCGCTCTCGTAGGCGCCGTACATCATCAGCGCGCGGTAGACGACCGCCATGTGGAACTGGGCGGGCAGGCGTGGTGTGTCGGCGTCGTCCGCGGTGTCAAGCGTCTCCGGCGCACTGAAGAAGTCCATAGAAATCGTATAGCCGGCGAGCGTCGGCGGGAGGCAGAGGCCCTTCGCGGGCGAAATCGCGACGACGGTCGGGCGTACGTTCGTGCTCCGGAGCGACCCGATCAGATAGCTGTCGCGCCAGCCGTCGTACGGGATGTAGTCGAGGTGCTGCTCGTCATCCGTCCCGGTGGCGGTCAGGTACACGCGGCCGGTGTGGCGCGCCCAGGCGCCGAATGTCGCGGCCGTCACCCCGACGGTGCCGGCGCCGGTACCGAGCGTGTAGGTGTGCGTGCCCGCGACGGTGGTGAACGAGGCGGAAGTCCTCAGCCAATCCCAGTCGGTGTGAGCGCTCTCGATGTCGAGGTTGGCGGCCCCGATCCACGTTACGAGCCTGTTGTACTCGCCCGTCTGGCTCACTACCGTGCTAGGGCCGGGCGATGCTCCGCTCGCGCCGCTCTCTAGCCACAACCGTTGCACGAGCGCGAGATGGTTCAATGTGGGCTCCGTTTACTTAGGGCATATCGGGCCAAGAGCGATTACCCTTGGACATGTTGTCTTTTGCGGGGACTACTTCGAGGTTGTGCTCGACGTGAAACCCACAGACGAGTTTCGATCGCAAAGGAACCTGGTGATCGACCTGGTGTGGAATGCCAGTTAACTCGGTCAGCGTTGTCGCGAGCTCGTACACCGCCGCAATGGCACTGGTGTTCGCCCAGGCGGGTGTGGCTTGGAGCTTAGCCGCAACGCGGCGTGCCGTTTGGGCGTTTACTTTGGCGGGATTCGCCAAACGCCACGCCTTCACGGTCGTGCGGCGCTTCGTTCGGTTAGCGGCTACCCACGTCTTATTTATGGCGGCTACCCTACCCGGGTTGGCTTTCGCCCACGCCTTATTTATCGCGGTCTTTCTACCTGGGTTCGCGTCTCTCCACGCCTTATTTATCGCGGCTACCTTCTCCGGGTTTGCTCGGTAACGCTCGCGGTTTACGGCGCCGACACACGTTATGCAGGCGCCGCGCCTCGCGTAAAAACACTCCCTCGGTTTTTCGACCCCGCATTTCAGGCACGTTTTTTCTTCTACAATCATCCTTCAATTGTATAGCAAATGCTAATCGTCGTCAAACAACAGATCCGAGTAGTTCACTGACGACTACGCGATGCGATACAGCGTGTATGTATCCGCAGCGGTCCTGCGCGCGCGGAAATGTCCCGAGGACTTGGAAGTGATGGCGTCGTTCGACTGAATCGCCATCGAGCCCACGAGAGTCCAGCCAGCTGCGGTGAGGATGTCCGCGTCTTCCGCCGCCACGGTCGAGATGTTGACGACATGGAAATCGAACGCGTCGTCCGTCGCGAAGGAGGCGAAGCCCGCTTCGAAGTCCGCCGCGGTCGGGAGGGTCAGGCTTGATGTCGCGCCCGCGCCTTGGTTGACCGTAATGAGGCCGACGGCGATCTCTGCCACCGTGAGGGTGGCGTTCGTCGTCTTGGCTGTCGGGGCCGCCTGCTTGACCTGCCGCAGGGCACTCTTCAGGATGATCTGCCCGGCGAATCCAGAACCGTTTCCAGCCCCCGGTGTCAGCGTGATGCTGCCGCCGTTATCGTCGGTCGAGAGAGCTGCCCCGCCCGTGTTGGGGACTGCGCCGCCCGCGCCGGTCGCGCCGGTGCCGCTCGCGCCACCCGTGAGGGTCGCAACGCCGCCCACGCCCGTGCCTGCCGCGCCACCCGCGCCACCCGCGACGGTGACTGCTCCGCCGTCACGCGCGCCGGATGTGCCGCCGACTCCACCGGCTACGGTGACCGCGCCGCCGACGCCTGTCGTACCGACCGCGCCGCCCGTGACGGTGATTGCGCCGCCAGCGGCCGACGTCGTCGAGGTACCACCAGTGATAGCGACTGCGCCGCCCGCTGTCGCGGCCGCTGTGGCCGCGCCACCTTGTACGGTGGCCGCGCCGCCCACGCCGGCGGAGGTTCCGCCTGCGCCACCCTTGAGAGTGACCGCGCCCCCGATACCGGAGGTCGCGCCCCCGACACCGCCGGTGACTGTCGCCGCCGCACCGTCACCGGTGCCCGCGCCCGCGCCGCCGGTGAGGCTGGCTACGCCGCCGACGTCGTCCGTGGAGGCTGCCGCGCCGCCCGCGAGGACGATCGCGCCGCCCGCGCCTGTGGCGCCCCCGCCGCTCGCGCCGCCCTTGATTGTTGCCGCGCCGCCCGCGCCCGTGCTGGTCGCGTGGCCTGCGCCGCCCGTCATCGTGACCGCGCCACCGTTACGCGCGCCTGAGCTTCCGCTCGTCGCGCCCGTGATGGTGATCGCGCCACCGACACCGGTCGTACCGACCGGCCCGCCAGCGAGAGCGACTACGCCGCCCGCTGCCGACGTGGTCGACGTCCCGCCTGTGAGCGTAACCGCGCCGCCCGCGGTGGCTGCAGCTGTCGCTGCCCCGCCCGTGGCAGTGATCGCGCCGCCCGCGCCGGCCGATGTCCCGCCTACGCCGCCCGCTACGGTGACCGCGCCACCGACGCCCGAGGTTGCTCCACCGGCGCCACCGGTGACAACCACGGCCGCGCCGTTACCTGTTCCGGCGCCCGCGCCACCGACGACGCTGGCAACCCCACCGACGTTGTCGGTTGAGAGGGCTGCGCCACCCGTAAGGGTAGCTGCGCCGCCCACTCCGGTGTCGCCGGTGCCGCTTGCGCCACCCGTGAGGGTGGCCGCGCCGCCGGCGCTTGTGCCGGCGCCTGCGCCACCCGTGAGGGTGATTGCGCCGCCGGCGTTGTTGGTTGCGCCGCCAAGACCGCCGGTGATGGCAACAGCACCACCCGCGTCGGAAGAGCCGGGCTGGCCCTTGATGTTGTTCGCTGTGAGGATTACCGCGGGGGTCGAAGCCATGTCGTGTCCTTAAGAGGGGAAATAAAAAAGCCCGCTGGGGGCGGGCTGTTCAATCGTTGCGGGGAAAGTGTTCTGTTACGCGGGCCAGTCTCTGACGCGGATCTCGCCCTCGACAGTGACGCCGCCGGTGCTCTGGATCGTCCAGGTGCCGTAGATGACCGCTTGCGAGTTCTCGTCGATGGTCAACGCGGGAGTGCCCGAGGGAACCGTCACGAGGTTGGCGAAGATGCCGACGGGGTGTGTGTCCACCCCTTCGCCGGCTTCGAGCCCGACGAGCTCGGACCCGTTGCTCATGTAGCGCGTGTAGGGGGCGACGTTGAGGGCGTACGTGACGTTGGTGTCCGCCAGCATCTCGTCCGTCGGGGCCGCGATCTGGGCCGCCGTGAGAGGCACCGGATAGAACTGCCCGTCCCGCCCGCCCGCGTTCGGATTCTCGATTCCGATCGGCGCACCGGTGGTCTTGTCGACGAGCAGCCTCTCGGACGGCTTCAGCAGCCGTACGTCGGGCGGGCTCGATGTTGATCTGAATCCTGCCATCGCAGTTCTCCTGAATTAGTTGAAGCGCACGATCCCGGTCAACCAGGCCGCACCCTTCGGGTTACGGTCCTCGAGCACCGAGAACGGTGCCCTCGAACTCGTAAAGCGCTCGACCAGGTTCCGCGGCTTCTCGCTGTCGCGGTCCTCGACCTTCGTCTGGACCGAATCGATCTTCGAGCGCGCGAGAATCTCGACGTACTTGCGCTTCGTCGTAACCGGGACGCCGATCGGGAGGTAGGCCGTCTCGACCCAACGCCCGTTGATCAGCACCTCGGCGCCCTTGCCGTTGCACCAGCAGTCGACGACGAGCGGCGCAAACTTCTCGCTCGAGCGCTCGATGCGGATAGTGACCGGCTCCTCGTTGAACTTAAGTGCCGCGGCGTACTCCGCCTTCAGCACATCCTCGGGGGCGGTGATGACCTCGTCCACGAGATCCTCCCGCGACTCGATCGCTGGCTTCTGCTCGATGCCGATGTCAGCGGTGTGAAACTCGGGGCGGGGGCGACGAACTGGCGCGTTATTTGCATCCACTGGTGGTGTATCTCCGTTGTGAAGCGCCAGCCGGGCGGCGGGCGCGGTGCTTACTCAAACAGGCATGTCAGGCCAGTAGCGATTGCCTTTCGAGCAGTTCGCAAGCGCCGGAATTACTTGGAGGT
>JAUYMC010000033.1 GCA_030699545.1 Gemmatimonadales bacterium
CCCATTGATCCGCCCAGCGCCGAGAGCGCGGTCTACCTGACCACCTCCGAGTTGTACGCGACCTGGTACGCCGCGCGATCCAAGGGCGACCTGTACGAGGTCAAGCCCGTAGGGCCGACGAAGCGCTCCGAGGAGGACTTCTTCCCGACGGTGACCGCCGCCGAGGCTGTCGTCGTGCGGGTTGTGCGCTGCCACGTCGCCCTGACGCGGTCGGAGCGGCGGCAGATCAGCCGCGAGTGGGAGCGGGCCGAGCGGCGTGCGCTGGCGGCCCGCGCCGCCGCCGGAGGCGCCTCATGACCGCCCCCACGCCTCGCGCCGAGCTCGCCAGCGTGCTGCTGGCCCGCGTACTGGTCGCCCCCGCGGTGGTGGCCCTGAGCGCTGCGGAGGGCGCGGTCTGCCTCGAATGGCTGGCCCTGGGCGCCATGGCGCGGCGCCTGGGTGGCGGGCTCGCCGCCGTCGATCTCGACGCCAGCGAAGCCGATGTGCCCGAGGTGCCCGAAGCACCCGCCGCCGACACCCCCGCCGTCGACGTCGAGGGTAGCCCCGCGCCCGACGTGATGATGCTGCCCGGCGAGACCCACATCCCGGCCGACCCAATGGTCCACGCCGTGAGGTGGCTCCAGTTGGGCGACGGCGTGGCGATCGCGACGTCGCCGCTCGGCGATCCGCTGCTCGGAGGTGTGTCGTGAGCGATCGGGCCTACAAGGTGTTGCACTTCTTCTGCGGGGCCGGCGGCGGTGGCCTCGGCTTCCGCCGCGCCGAGGCCGAGTTCCGGGGCGTGCGGGCTCGTTTCGAGGGCATCGGCGCCATCGACTGCGACCCGCTCGCCTGCGAGGACTACAGGCGCCTCGTCGGCGAGCCGGCGACGGTGCTGGATCTGTTCACCCGGTCCGACTACGTCGACCACCACTCGACGTGGGTCCAGCACGACGGGCGATGGGTGATGACTCAGCGCGTGGAGCCGCCGGCCGGCTGGCGGGAGGCCTCCGCCGAGGACGTGCTGCGCATCACCGGAGGCCAGCGGCCCGACGTGGTCTTCGGCTCGCCCCCCTGTCGGGGCTTCAGCGGGCTGCTCGGCAGCAAGGCCGCAACCAGCCCCAAGTACGCGGCCCTGAACCGCCTGGTGCCCCGCTGGGTCCGGCTGGTGATGGAGGCGTGGCCGCACGACCCGCCCGGGCTGTTCCTGCTCGAGAACGTGCCGCGGATCGTCCAGCGTGGCGAGCCCCTCCTGGCCGAGATCCGGGACCTGCTCGGCCGCTACGGCTACGACCTCGCGGAGTCCTCGCACAACTGCGGCGAGCTCGGCGCCCTGTCTCAGCACCGCCAGCGCTTCCTCCTCGTGGCGCGGCACCGCGCCCGCGTCGACGCGCTGCTCTACCAGCCGCTGCGCCGGCGGGTGCGCCCGATCCGAGACGTCATCATGCGCATGCCGATGCCGGAGGATCCGGCCGGCGGGCCGATGCACGAGTTGCCGCGCATCAGAGCGAAGACATGGATCCGGCTCGCCCTGATCCGCGCCGGCAAGGACTGGCGCGACCTGGCGGCACGCTGGGCCCCCGACCGCTGGGGGCTGGTGCCCGAGGCGCGCTGCGGTCGCTTCAACAACGTGTTCCGCCTCGTGCGCCAGGACGAGCCCGCGCCGGCGATAACGGCCGGGGTCGGACCGTCGGCGGGCGGCCTGGCCGTCGCCGACCCGCGCTGCCCGAACGGGTGGGGTGGGAAGGGCAAGTACCGGGTGAGTGGCCCGGGCGAGCCCGTCGGCACCGTGATCGGGGCGAGCAGCACCGGCCAGGGCGCGTTCGCGGTCGCCGATCCGCGGCTGCCCGAGGCATTCGGCGAGCACGGCACGAAGCTGCAGATCGACGGCGTCGACCGACCTGCTCGTGTCGTCACCGGCGCCCGCGTCGGGTCCGGCGGGCTGGTCGTCGCCGATCCACGGATGGGGGTTCGGGACGGCTACGCCAACCTCTGCCGCGTGGCCGACCCCGACGAGCCGGCCTCGACCGTCACCGGGGCCTCCCGGCCCGCTGGCGGCGCGCTGTCCTTCGCCGATCCCCGCCCGACCGAGCGCTGGCACCCCGGCGTCCTGGGCGTCCAGGACGGGGACGAGGCGAGCGGGACGGTGACGGGCCGGGCCAGCCCGACGACCGGCGCCTTCAGCTTCGCTGACCCGCGGCTCGCGACCGATATGGGCCCGAAGAGCGTGACGCTCCGGGTCCGGTCCGCGGACGTCGCGGCCGCCTTGGTCGGACAGCGGGATCTCGGCGAGATCGATCTGGCCGACCGCTCGCTCATGGTCATCGTCAGCGACGACGGCTGCTGGCACCGGCCGCTGACCACGCTGGAGCTGCTCGCGCTCCAAGGCTTCCCCACGCACACAGAGCACGTAGTAGCCGACGACGGCCGGATCGTTCACGAGCCGGTGGTGTTGGCCGGGCGGTCGTCGACCCGCTGGCGTGAGGCCGTTGGGAACGCCGTGCCCCCGCCGTCGGCGCAGGCGATCGCCGAGCAGATGCTGACGACGCTCCTCGTCCACGACTGCGGCGCCTTCGTGCTCTCGTCGGACGGTGGCGTGTGGGTCGGCGGGCGGCGGATCGCCACCGTCGACCTGGCGGACGCTCAGGGGGTCGTGCGTTTCCTCGATGGCCTCGACGTCGAGGACGTCGGCGCCGTCGAGGCGGATGGGCTCGTGGAGCGGGATGGCCGGCAGCGGCCGTGGAGGGCGACGCCGTGACCTTCGCGGCCCAACTCGACCTCGGCGTTGTGCCGCGCTGTATCGCGGAACGCGCCGGTCTGCGCTGCGATCTGCCGCCGCACGCCGCGGGCGTGCACCTGGCCCGCCCCGCCGCCGGCGAGGCGGCCGTCTCGTGGCCAACGGAGGCGCACGCCGCCCTGGAGCGGGCGGCGGACGAGATGCGCGCCCTCGGTCTACGCTGCCAAGTGGGCGCGGACGGCGAGGGCCGGGCGTGCCTGTCGGCGTGGGTGCCGCCGGCGCGGTCGGCCGAGGACCTGATGCTCGTGGTCGCCGTGGAGGGCGCGCCCGAGCGGACCCGCTGCGCCTGCGGCCGCGACGACGTGCTCGGACCCGCGACGGGGCGGTGCGCGGCGTGCTGGCTGCTGCTCGCGTGGCCCTTCGGGCTGTGCCGCTGGGGCACGGAGGCGGAGCATCGACGGCTGTGGCGGCGGCGCCGCTTCTTCCCGTCCCGGTTGTCCGGACGCGACGTCGCCACGATGTTGCGCCACGGCTGGCGCGTCGCGCTGGCGCCTGACCGGCTGCCCGAGGACCCGGAACCGTGGGTCGCGTTCGTGGAGCCGAGGGCGGAGCGGGCGCGGGAGCGCCCTGGGGAGAGTTGTCGATGAAGTTGCAATCGCTGTTTGGCGGGGCCCGCCTGCAGATGGACGAGTCGATCGATATGACCCTGACCTCCCTGCTGGCCTACGGCCCCACGCATCGCCACTGGGCGATCGCGTGGAGCGGCGGGAAGGACAGCACGGCCCTCCTGACCCTGGTGATGCACCTCCTCGATACCGGGCGCGTGCCGCGGCCGGAGACCTTCACCGTGCTCTACGCGGACACCCGGCTGGAGCTCCTGCCGCTGTACGTCTCCGCGGGGGTCATCCAGCACGAGCTACGCCGGCGGGGCGTGGACGTGCGGACCGTGATGGCCCCGCTCGACAAGCGCTTCCTGGTGTACGTCCTTGGGCGCGGTGTACCGCCGCCGAACAACAACACGCTCCGGTGGTGCACGCGGCAGATCAAGGTGGACCCCATGGCCGCGGAGTTGCGGCGCCTGGTCGGCGACCGGGGTGAGAAGGTCCTGATGCTCACGGGGGTGCGCCAGGGCGAGTCCGCGATCAGAGACGGACGGATCGCCATGAGCTGCGGGCGGGACGGCGCGGAGTGCGGACAGGGATGGTACCAGGAGACGCTGCCCGACCAACTCTGCGACACGCTGGCGCCGCTGCTCCACTGGCGGGTGTGCCACGTGTGGGACTGGCTGATGTTCCACGCCCCGGCCCCCGAGTATGGCGGCTGGGCGACCTCCGGCGTCGCCGAGGCATACGGCGGCGAGGAGGCCGAGGAGATCAACGCCCGGACGGGCTGCGTCGGCTGCCCGCTCGCGCAGCGGGACACCGCGCTCGACGCTGTGCTGGCGCAGCCGGAGTGGGCGCATTTGGCCCCGCTCAAGGAGATCCGGCCGGTGTGGCGCGAGCTCCGCCGACCCCAACGCCGCCTACGACAGCCCGGGGGCGAGGCCCGGGCCGACGGTAGCCTGAGCAAGAACCAGCAGCGCCTTGGGCCGTTGACGCTCGATGCGCGCCGCTGGGCTCTGGGCCAGGTCCTGGGCATCCAGCGCCGCGTCAACGAGGCGGCCCGCGCGGAAGGCCGACCGCCGGTTGACCTGCTCGACGCCGAGGAGGAGGCGCGCATCCGCGACCTGATCGAGGCGGGCACATGGCCCCAGCGCTGGACCGGCGAGGAGCCCCGCGGCGACGTGCCGCTCGATGCCGTCTTCGCGGACGGCAGCGTGCAGCCGCTGCTGCCGTGGGACGTCGAGGCGGCCGGATGATCACCCAGACCCGCTACGGCCAAGCCAGCGCCGGCTCTGCCCCGGGCGAGCCCGAGGCGCATCGTGCCCCCGACCGCGGCGCCCGCCGCGGCGCCAATACCTACCTCACGGTGTCGACCTGCCGCGCCCTCGGGGACGCCGCGGTCGCCCGCGCGGAGGCCGACGGCGTCTCGGTCTCGACCCTGGTCCGCCGCGCCCTCGCGGAGTGGGCGCGGCGGGCCCGCGTG
>JAUYMC010000036.1 GCA_030699545.1 Gemmatimonadales bacterium
CGTGAGAAAGACGTCGCGGCCGACGTGATAGGAGCAGGACGACGTGAACAGCACGCCGCCGTCCGCCAGATTCCGCATCGCCCGCAGGTTGATCTCCTTGTAGCCGGCGATGGCGCGCGGCAGCGTCGCTTTCGTCTTGGCGAACGCCGGCGGGTCGAGCACGATCGTGTCGAACCGCTCGCCGCGCCGCTCCAGCTCCCGCAGCAGGTCGAACGTGTTGGCTTCGCGCCACACGATGTTCGCCATCCCATTGAGCCGTGCGTTCTCGGCGCCGCGCGCCAGCGCCTCGGCGCTTTGATCGACGGCCATCACCTCGGCGGCGTGCCGCGCCAGATGCAGCGCGAACGAGCCGTGATACGTGAACAGATCGAGCGATCGACCACCCCGGCGCGTGTGCCGCGCCACCAGCGCCCGGTTCTCGCGCTGATCGAGGAATGCCCCGGTCTTCTGTCCCGACCATGGCGCCGCCAGATAGCGCACGCCGTCCTCTTCGATCGTGATCGTCTCCGGGACCGTGCCGTGCGCGAGCGTCACCTCGAGCGGCAGGCCTTCATGGCGGCGCACCGCCGCGTCGTTCCGCAGCAGGATTCCCTCGGGAGACAGCGCGCCCCGAATGCCGGCGAGGATGTCGTCCCGCGCCGCCTCGACCCCCGCCGACAAGAGCTGCGCCACGACCCACGGCCCGTACCTGTCCACGATCAGCGACGGCAGCCCGTCGGCCTCCCCATGCACCGCGCGCCACGCCGTCGCGGCGATTCCCGCGCGCCGGGCCGCTGCGGCTCCGATCCGCGCCGTCCACCACGCGGCGTTCACCGGCTCGTCCCCGCGCGTCAGCAACCGCAGCCGGATCTCCGATTTTGGCGAATAGAGCGCCTGGCCCAGGAACCGGCCTTTGCGATCGGTGACGGGCACGATGCCTGGCTGCTTGTCCGGCTCCTCGGCGACGTCGCTTCGGTAGATCCAGGGATGACCCTGCTTCCATCGCTCGGCGCCGCGAGCGGTAACTTTGACGGCCGGACGGCCGGATGGCCCGACGGCCGTCATCGATCCGGGCGCAGCCTCGCGGCGTCTCTGAGATAGATGTGCCTCAGAGCGTGCTGCGGTTTGGTCGTGTAGAAATGGAGCAAGACTCTGATACAGCGCGGCAGCCCGAGGGGCGGCGGCACCGCGACTTCCGTGGCGCCCAGGAGTGGCACGTCCGTCCAGCCGAGGCGGCGCGCGGCGCGGGCGGGGTAGTCCGCGGTCAGGTCGGGGGACGACGTGAAGATCGCGCTCTCGACGTCGGCGGGGCTGAAGCCGTTCGCCTCTTGCAGGGCGGCGAGCAGCTCCTGGGTCGCTTCGAGAATCGCCTCACTCGTATTCGCGGCCGCGGTCGTCGCTCCGCGCAGGCCGCGCAGGACTTTGCTCATGAGCCTCGCCGATCAATTGCGCTTGATGGTGATCACCGACGCCAGCCGCCACAAGGCCTGCCGCGCCGCCGTCGCCGACGGGGGGGGGGCCACGATGGTGCAGGTGCGCTGGAAAGATGGCGCCCCCGCCGAGGTCCTCCAACTGACGCGGGCGCTGGTTGCCGAGCTGCCGGTTCCCGTCCTGGTCAACGACCGGGTGGATGTCGCCCTCGCCGCCGGGGCTGCCGGCGCCCATCTCGGGTGGGACGACGTCCCGCTGGGTGCGATCAGACCGCACGTGCCACCCGGCTTTGTTCTGGGCATCTCCGTCGGGTCGGTGGCGGAGGCCGAGCGTGCGGCATTGCTGCCGGCCGACTACTGGAGCGTTGGCCCCTGCTTTGCGACGGCGAACAAACCGGATGCGGGGCCCGCGCTCGGCGCGGCGGGGTTCGCGGCACTCGCGCGCCTGGCGCCTGAGGGGGTGCCGGTGATCGGGATCGGGGGGATCACCGTCGCGAACGCCGCGACCGTTGCTGCCGCCGGCGCGGCGGGCGTCGCGGTGATCGGGGCCATCTTTGGCGCGCAGGACCCCGAAGCCGCGGCGCGCGCGCTGCGTGCCGCCTTACCGTCTGTTTCTCACCCTCCGAATCGCCGCTAAGTGCTCGGCATACGACGCCGAGAAGACGTGCTTCCCATCCGGCTGCGCCACGAAATACAGATAGCCGACAGGCGCCGGATATAAGGCCGCCACAATGCTCGAGTCGCTCGCCTGGCTGATCGGCCCGGGCGGCAGACCGCGATTCATGTACGTGTTGTAGGGCGAGCGAACCCGCAGGTCCTTCTCCCACACCCGCCGCATCCGCCGGCCGTGCGCATACACCACGGTCGGATCGGCTTGCAGCGGCATCCCGCGCTTCAACCGATTGTGATAGACCGCCGAGACATACGACCGATCGGGGTCGTAGCGCACTTCGGATTCGATGATCGACGCGAGCGTGACGATCTGGTGGCGCGTCATGTTCAGCTCGGCCAGCCGCGCGTCCCACTCCGGCCGCCACCGATCTACGAACTCCTGCGCCATGACCCGCATCAAGTCGCGGGCTTTGATGCCGACCGGCACGATGTAGGTCGTCGGATACATATAGCCTTCGAGTCCCGCGGGATTCGGTGCGACCTCGAGCTGGCGCAGCAACGCCGGATCCCGCACCGCCACGTTGAACGAGTCGCGCGGAATCCGGAGCCAGACACGCGCGCGTTCGGCGACTTCGAACCCCATCATTCCTTCCAGCACGGTGAAGCGCTGCTCGACGCCCCGGCCCGTCCTGAGCGTCTCGATGACGTGGCCCCACTGCTCGTCGGCCTGGAAGGTGTAGAGACCGCTCTTCAAGTTGGCGGGGAGACCGCGGAACCGGGCGTAGAGCTTGAACCAGCGGGGATGATCGATCACGCCGCGCGTGCTGAGCGTGTCCACCGCCTGATTGAACGTCGCGCCGCGAGGGATGGTCACTGTGACTCGGGAGGCTTGATCGCCCGGTGAGCCGCAGCCTTGACTGGCGAGCAGTGCGCCCGCCAGCAGATTGCGGATTGCCGATTTCGGATTGCGGATTCGACGCCCCCACTTCCAATCCGCAATCCGCAATCCCAAATCCGCAATCGCGTTCACAGCGCCGTACCCCTCCGCGCATCCAGATAGTGCTGGAGCAGCAAGGCTGCCGCCATCGCGTCCACGTCCTCCTTGCGCCCCCGGGTCGAGCCGCCCATCTCGCGCACCGCGGCCAGCACGCGCGCCGTCGTCATGCGCTCATCCCACAAGTTCACGGCCACGATGTCGCCCACACGACGTTTGATAGCATCCGCGAGCCCCCGCGCGGCGTGCGCGGCGTCACCTTCCGCTCCAGATTCGGTCAGGGGGAGTCCCACAATGATACCCACGACCGCATGGCGGGTAACCTCCTCCAGCAGCCGGGCCATGGGGAAACGCTTGCCGGCGCGGCGGGTCAGCGTGGTGAGCGGCTGCGCGAGCGTCTGCGTTTCGTCGGAAAGGGCGAGGCCGATCCGGCGCTCGCCCCAGTCCACCGCGAGCAGTCGCCCGACGCTCACCCCTGCGCCATCGTCTGGAAGAACTCCGCGTTCGTCTTGGTGCGCTTGAGCCGCTCGAGCAGGAACTCGATGGCCTCGACCGGCGGCATGTCCGACAGGAAGTTGCGCAGCAGGTACACCTTGTTCAGCTCTTCCTTGCTGAGCAGCAGCTCTTCCTTGCGGGTGCTGGTGCGCTGCGTGTCGATCGCCGGGAACGTCCGCCTCTCCGCGATGCGGCGGTCGAGGATCACCTCGGAGTTGCCGGTGCCCTTGAACTCCTCGAAGATCACTTCGTCCATCCGCGAGCCGGTGTCGATCAGCGCCGTCGCGAGAATCGTGAGCGAGCCGCCGCCTTCGATGTTGCGCGCCGCGCCGAAGAACCGCTTGGGCTTCTGCAACGCGTTCGCGTCCACACCGCCCGAAAGAATCTTGCCCGAGTGCGGCACGACGACGTTGTGCGCGCGGCCCAGACGCGTGATCGAGTCGAGCAGAATGACGACATCCTTGCCGTGCTCCACCAGCCGCTTCGCCTTCTCGATCACCATGTCGGCGACCTGCACGTGGCGGTCGGCCGGCTCGTCGAACGTGGACGAAATCACCTCCACGTTGTTGCCTTTGACGTTCTCTTCCATATCGGTCACCTCTTCGGGCCGCTCGTCGATCAGCAGCACGATGAGGTAGACCTCGGGATGATTCTCGATGATGGAATTGGCGAGCTTCTGCATCAGGATCGTCTTGCCGGCCTTGGGCGGCGACACGATCAGGCCGCGCTGTCCCTTGCCGATGGGGCAGAGAATGTCCATGACCCGCATCGACACATCGCCGTCTTTGCGCTCCAGCTTCAGCTGCTGTTCGGGATAGCGGGGCCGGAGGTTATCGAAGGCGACGCGGTGCTTGGCCTTCTCGGGCTCTTCCCCGTTGACGACTTCGACCTTGAGGAGGGCGAGATAGCGCTCGCCTTCC
>JAUYMC010000037.1 GCA_030699545.1 Gemmatimonadales bacterium
ACCTCACGGGCGCCATCACCGGCGAGATAGCGGGGGCCACGTCATGAAAAGTATGTTGAGCGGCGGCAACATCGAGCGCTTCAAGCGTGCAGCCCTTCGTGCCCGAGACCGCGGGATCGAGCTCATCCCGTGGAACGAGGCCGAGCTCGCGGCGAACCCTGACGCGACGCCGATCTATGTGCTCCACGACCCCGGCTGTGACCACTACCAGACAACGTGTGGCGGATCGTGCGAAGTCTCACACCTGACCAACTATCGCCATTTGGTCGACTGCTGGTGGGACGCGCGGACCTCCTGTGAGCCGTGCCCGAGTCGTGTTGAGTGCGCCCACCTCGGGGCAGCTATCGAATGGGACGGCTTCCGCTGGCCGGACCCGCCGAGCGCCGAAACGCTGCTCCGCCTGGTCGACGCCGGCCGCGCGATCCTCGCCGAAGAGGGCACCGACCCCGCGCTCAAGGTCGCGCGGCTGCGGGGCAACTACGAGGCGCTGGCGACGCAAGCCGTGTACCTCGTGGGGGGGAGAGCAGCGCACGACGCACCGCCCCCCGAGCCCGAAGTCACGTGCCACGAATGCGGGATGGCGTGCTGGGCGAGCGAGGTCGACACGATGCCGTGGCACTCGCTGAACTGCTCGCGTGCGAAGCCCGCACCAACGCCGATCCCCCCGCCGCGCCGGGTGTCGCAGGCCGCCCGCGAGCGCGCCGAAACGCGTGACTACTCATGAGCGCGAACTACGGCGGTCGCTGGCGAACCCGCAACCACGGCGAGGGCCGCTGCATCTGCGGCAAGGCTGCGAAAAACATCACCTACCCCGAGGCGCCGCACGTCCGGTGGTGCTCGCACGAATGCGCACGGGCGTTCCTTGTGAAACCAACCGCACCCCAACCGGAGCCCGCCTGATGGCGCCGTGGACATGGGTCGTTACGCCAATGGAGAGGGACTGATGGACCTGATGGACCCGACCGCCTACGTCAACATCGCGCCGGTCGCGAGCCTGCTGCTGCTGATGGCCGCGATCGGCCTCGTGATCCGCATCGTGTGGAGGGACCGACCATGAGCCGCTGTCGGTCGCGTGTACGCCGCCCCGGCCTCGGCAGGCTTGTCGAGACGACGCCTGTGTACGGCTACTACGTCACCGAATACTCCAACCGCGAGCAGCCGTTCACCGTCTGGCGAGGAAGCCATACGTACTTTTTCACCGCGCGGTACGCCGACGCCCTGGCGTGGATCGCGAATGACAGAAGGATTAGAAGAGCATGACCACCCAACTCGCCACCATCGGACCACGCGAGGTAGGTCCACAGTTCAGCCCCGAGCAGGTTGAGCTGATCAAAACGCAGATCGCCCCCGGCGCGTCGGACGGTGAGCTAAAGCTGTTCATGGCTGTCTGCGCCAAGCTCGACCTCGACCCGTTCCGCAAACAGATCTACGCGATTAAGCGGTCGACGAACACGGCGAAGAAGGGTCAACCACCGAAGTGGGAAGACCGCATGGCGATTCAGGTTGGTATCGACGGCCTGCTCGCCATTGCCGAGCGCTCCCGCGAATTCGCCGGCGTCACGCTGCCGCAGTTCTGCGGAGAAGATGGTGTCTGGCGCGATATCCTGCCCCCCGGCGTTAAGGTGTTCGCCGTCAAGATCGGCGTCATGCGCCGCGGCTGGCGCGAGCCCGTGTTTGCTCTCGCGCTGATGAGCGAATACTTCCAGGACAATGCGATGTGGCGGGATCGTCCCGCCGGGCAGCTTGAAAAGTGCGCGCTTGCGAAGGCCCTGCGGCGTGCGTTCCCGAACGAGTTTGCCGCGGTACGCGAGTCCACGGACATCGACGTTGGCGATTACGTCGACACCGATACCGACGAGATCGTCGAAGGGCACGCCGGCGCACGTGAGCCGGAGCCCGCGCCGCCGCGGCCGCCCGACGAGCCCACGAAGGCGAAGCGCGTAGCCCCGCCCGTGAGCCGCGAGCAGGCGGCGCAGCATGGCCCGCGTGGTTCGCAGCGCGTCGAGGGCACCGTATACAAGGTCGGGGGCTCAATCGACGCCCCGACCGTCGGCATCGACAAGCAGGGCGCCCGCAAGGAGTTCACGGTCTCCCTTCGAGTGCCCACCCACCTGGTGCCAACGGCGGACCATGTAGGGCTCGGCATCGTCGCCTACGTGGTCGGCGTCGAGGGCGGGCTGTACGACATCGTGCAGGTGGCCAGACTCGATCCTCCCCAACCGACGCCCGAAGCGCAAATGAGCATGGAGGCCGGGACCCGCGGCTGAACGGGTGTAGTAGGACAGGGTGTGTGAGACGTGAGAACGACGGGGGCAACGCTTGGCGGCGTAGGGCAGCGTGGGCGCTTCGAGGATGGGCCGTCGTGGCGCTGGCAGCCGTGGTGGTGGGCTGGCCTGGCGCTGGCAGTGCTGGCGGCGGAGATTACGTGGCGGGCGCGCCGCAGGGGGACGTGGTAAGTGGCCGAACACGAGAGAGCCGAACACGAGAGAGCCGAACACGCGCAGCCGTAGAGCACGGCCAGCCTGCGCACGCGAACATGGTAGTTGGAGGGAATGATGACGATTGGCGTAGTCGAGAACCCGAACGCAACGGAGAGCCCGTACCGCTGCGGGAAATGCGAGCATCCTATTCGCTGGTCGGACGTGATGGATCTGCACCCAAAGTACGGCTGGGCGCATCGGAATTGCCCCCTCCAAATACTGCCGCTCGGCACACGGTAGGGGCATACGGAGGGAATGATGCCTACGTGTCTTTGTACGCATGGCGGGGAAGTCCTGTGGTGCGGGGACAGCGCCCCGAAGCGGCATCGGTGCCGGGGGCACCCGGGAAAAACCCTGCACCTGTGCGAGCCCTGCAACGACTACTGCCACGACCGAATGGAGGAGCGGGCCTTCGTCGCTGCCAAACCAGGCCGTGGCTACGATGCGGCGAAGGAGGAGTAGATGGACATGAAAATCCGGCCGCCGCTCGACTACACGGTGCGCCGCAGATTAGCCGATGGCACTATTTTGGGCCGCCGCAAGATCACACCGTACGAGATGTCGTATCCGATGTTTACGTGGACCCACCGCTTCCTCGGGTACGTGTATCTGGGGGGCGAGGATTGGAAGGCGTACCCGCTCGATACTGGGGAGTTCGACCTGATCAACATGCGCGTTACCGCCGAGCTAGCGACACAGTGCCGGCGACTTTACTACACGGCCCCTACGCCGGCGATGGCCGAAGGATGGGCGGTTCTCATCCCCTGCCAGAACCCCTGCTGCAAAGTAGTTCCGGTGATCGAATGCGCCGCGTGTGGGTTCGCCTCGGCTCAGCCGAACGCCACCTACCTGCACTATTGCCCCGGACCAGCCGCTGCCAGCCCCGACCCTGGCGACGATGCATCCCGCTCGACGTGAGCCCCGACACGCTGCCGCCGAAGCCCGGGCCGGCGCTCCGCCCCCCGCCGGAGTGCGCCGACAGCGACGTAAAGTGCGTGGTGGCGCGGGTGTTCCTCGACTCGGAGTTTGCCTACCTGTGGGAGCAAGGCTGGGTGCAGGCCGTCGTCTACTGCGAGTCCCGCTGGGACCCGTGGGCGCAGAACACCTACCACCGGGGCTTGTTTCAGATCTCGGTGTCCTGGCTCGATGGCACGTGGGCCGACCTCGACGCGAAATACGGCGACTGGTGGGACCCCGAGGCCAACAGCCGCATGGCGATCCACATACTCGGGGTGCAAGGGAGGGGAGCATGGATCTGTTCGCCGTGGTGAGGAAAAACGACCCGATGCGATGCCCACATTGCTACTGCCAGCGGAATCCGTGGCTGAAGCCGCCGCACGATATTTGCTGCAAGTGCGGTGACCAGCGCGCCGAGCGTCATTACCCGCTCAGATGACACGCCCGCAGCCCGCAGGAGGATAAACGCCGTGACCGAACGAGTTGTTACGCCGAACTTAACTACTCCCCGGCGGATCGCCATCACGCTAATGGTTGCCCAGGCTCGCGCCTTCCCCTCGCGCATGACGGTCGTGACGGGTGTAGCATTAGCCGTCGCGGCTGACGACCTGCTTACCGAACTGAAGCGGGTGGAGGCCGCGCTAGCGCTGAGCCACGAAGCCCACCTCGCCGCGACCCGGCGTGTGACCGAGAGAGAAGACTTACTCGACAAGGCGCGGTTGAAGATCGACCGGCTGCGGGCGGCGCTGCACGAGCTCTACGTCGCCACCGCAGCCACCGAATCCTGCACCGTTCGAGCGCATGTCGGTGGGACGGAGCCGCCCCCATGACCGATTCGGCGGTGCAGTGGCCCGCACCGGCAGGAGCTACGAGGGTGAAGGCGCGAACTGCCGCTGCCGCCGAACTGTCGCGCACTGAAAAGCAGCTCGAGCGCCAGGTGAAGCAGTTATTCCAACAGTTCGGCTGGGTGTACTACCACACCTTCCGCTCGCAGTTCTCGCCGTCCGGCTTCCCCGACTGCCACGCGATCCACGTCGAGCAGCGCCGCGTAATCTATGTCGAGTTGAAGCGCACACTGAAAGACACGCTCCGACCCGAGCAGGAGGTCTATCGTGATGCGCTGCTCGCCGTTGGCGCAGAATGGTATCTCTGGACGTGGGCGACGCCGCCCGAAGAGATGGCCGCGATCATGCTGAGGAGGCCAACACCATGCCCGCGCCAGACATTGCCGGCGCTGCTCGACGAGGTGGCGCGGCTGGGTGGGATGGTGCAGGAGCTTGAAGGCGCATTGGCAGAGTGCCGCCACGATGAAGACGATCTCGCAGAAGCATTGCTGTGGCGTGAGGTCGTTATCGACGTTGCGGGGGAACCGCACGCCCTTGCCGCGCGAGACATTGCACGCCGAGCCCTCGCCGCACGCGGCTAGCCCGCGGCGGGCACGGAGGAATGACGAAGGCCCCCGCCGATCTCCGGCCCCGAGTGGGTACGGAACCGGTCTGACGGGGGCCTTCTGGGTGGGCGGCTAGCCTCCGATCCCATCCCGCGCGGTCAACAGCTTTACAAGCGCCCCGGACCGCGCGCCCCAGCGCCGTATCGGGTGATCCCGATACCACTTATGGATTGCCGCATGCATCGCCAGCGGTCAGCGGATCTCCGGGTACCTCGCGAGTCTCCGGGTCACGACACCAGCATACTACGGCTCTACGAGTGGCGGGCGAGGTGAGGGGAAGGCCGCTCAGAGCCGGTTGCTCGTTCTTACTGCCCGCGAACGTCCGGGCCGTAGCCCATCAGGGCAGGGGCTTCCCGTGCGGCATTCTGGCCTACATTAAGCCGCGTTGCCTTATCCCACCCGCGGCCCTTCGTCGCCACCCCCAGCGCCCGGGTCGGACGCTCCAAAGATTCTTCGAAAATAGGTGCCAAAACCCCTCGACAAACTAGCGCGCGGTCGCTATAGTTAGAGGGTAAGGTGGTGCTGAGGAAACAGACACCGCCACGATAGGAGACGAGCCATGACGACCAACACCAACGATCCCGCCCGGAACCCAAAGCTCGGCTGCTGCGCACCCTGCCGCGCTGGTGTCTGCTGCGGCCTCGCAATCCATAGCAGGATGTGCATCGGCTGCGGCCACGAATGCGCCCGCGTCGCACCGAAGGTCCTCACGGCGCTGCGGTACGACTAGACATGCAAGCTGTGATCAAGCTCTTCGACAGCGATGGAAACATACAGTCATCCGGGGCGGTTGCAGTCATCCGCGGCCGCGTCTACCTGCGCAAGTGGCTGATGGGGGGTGAGCATGCGCTGCGCGAACCGCTCACCCTCATCCGGCGGATCGCTCACAACTGGGCCTCCGACGGCGGCCAGCGCGAGTTTGCAGGGATCGACACCGCCACGGGAGTGCAGTATCACGTAAGGCCGTGGACCACGCCCGCCCTGCTCACCACCGCCGACGTAGCCCGCGAGCTCGGCATCTCACCCGCCCGCGTCCGCGTCCTCGCCCGGTCCCGCTCGGTCGGCCGCATGGTCGGCACGCAGTGGCTGTTTACCGCCGCGGACGTCGACGCGCTCCGCGTCCGCAAGCCCGGCCGGCCGTGGGTGAGGATACGCTAGCCGAATGGGTGCGTCTCCGCCGGGCTATCCCCGAGCAACAGCCGCGCCACGCCGATGACGGCCTTGTTCCCGAGCGAGTAGGCGATGATCCGCCAGTCAACGGTGCCCCCGCCGGCCGCGATCGCCAGCGCCGCCGCCACGTCCAGCAGCAGCGACGCACCGAGCGCGCGGATCGTGTAGCTCGTCCACCATGCGTTCATGTGGTTACCCCCTTCGGCATCTTCTGGCAGCGGTGGATGCCGATATCCACCCAATTGCCGCAGTACGCGCACGTCCCCGGCGTCATGGTCCGTCCCCCTCCGGCTTGCTCAGGTCGTACGCCAGCGCCGCCGCGGTCCCCGGCGGCGAACCTGGCTGCACCGGCCCGGTGAGCCTGCGGAACAGCCGGTCCATACGCCGGATGCCCTTCGCGACCGGCCCCATCGGCGCGCCCGTGTCGTGCGCCGCGTCGAACCCGGCGTCCCTGGCGGCGAACGCGACCGGAGACAGGTAGCCCCGGTTTCCCTTCACCCACTCGGCCGCGTCGACGTTTTCCTGCGTCGCCTGCTTAATCAACGCCGCCTTCTGCGCCTCCGTGAGACTCATAAACCACTCCTCGTCTAGATCCGGTGGAACGATCGGCTCCTGGCGTGCGAGCACCCACGGCAGCGGGTCCACCCATGCGCCGCCGTAATACGACTCTCGCCCGACCGCGAAGTGCAGGTGGGCGCCAATCGAGAATCCGGTGTTATCGGTCTCACCGACGGCCTGCCCCCGGCGGACCCGCTGTCCGGGGCTCACGTAGACCTTGCCGAGGTGACCCCACAAGAGGTACCAGCGCACCCCGAGCTCGTCATATCGACCGACTACCGCGAGCCCATAGCCGCCGAACGGAGCCGCAAGCACGATCTCGATCTCGTCAACCGGCACCGTCGTATCGATGTTGTACACGCCGAGGTCGAGGCCGTAGTGAACGTTTTCCGAATTGCCCGGGTAGCCCGGGACGTAACCAAAAATTGTGGTGATGCGCGTTCCCGCGGGAACCGGGCCGCTCGTGCCGGCGAAGAGCGTGCTCATCGCGCCCACCACAGCGCTACGGCAACGGCGAGCGCCGCCAGCACCAGCTCGGTCACGACCATCGTCCTCACGGGACACCCGCCCGCTCGTTGCCGCACTGGCAGCACTGTACGTGGGCGACCGGTAGCGGCTTTCCCGGCCCGCAGTAGCAGTGCTCGCATGCCGTCGCGAGGGTCCGTGGGCTCGTCAGCGTCCGGTCCGAGTAAGGCGCGTAGTCGGGCCACACCCAACCAGCGAACGGGTGCACCGGAAAGGTCCATTCCCGCGCAGAGTCATTTGTGATGCTCACTCGTCCACCTCCTCGTAGAAGCCCTCGATCCAGCCGACGAAACACCCGAGCGCGTACGCCGCCACGTGCACCAGCGTCACCACCCCGAGCAGCGTCAGCGCCGCGGTCATAGCCATCGCCTATCGACAACGTTCAGCGAGCACTCAATCCCGCCGACGACGTACGGATCCCGACATTGCCACACCTTGCGCCGGGTCCAGCGGCCGTTCCAGCCGTTGAACGGCACCATGGGCTTCTGGCCCATCCCGGTCGGCAGGCTTGCGATCGTGCGGATGCCCCGGTCGTGCAGCGGCAGCGTCGCGAACCGCACGCCGGGGTCGTAGCCCATCGCCTGCACGAACTCGCCGGCATAGGCGTAGATCACCGGGCGCTGACCTAGCCCAACCAGGCCCATTACCTGTTCGTCGAAGAGCGGGTGGTGTTCTCCGTCCGGCTCCGGCTCGACGTCGAGGTCGACAAACCGGAGCTTGTCCGCGAGCGAGCCGAGACCGAGGACGCCCGCCTCCCAGCCCTCGGGCGGACGCGCATATGCCGCGATCCACATGCCCGCCGTGAGCGCGCGATCGAAGGCGACGGCAGCCCCCGGCCACGGCTGGACCGTTGCCCACGCGGTGAGGGTGGTCATAAACCCGGCGTGTCCGAGGCGCTTAACCTCGGCGAACCACGCCTGGTCCGGGATCGGGTTCGGGCCGAAGTCGGTGTTAAGCATTGTGATCACTTCGTCACCACCCCTGTGCATGTCAGCGCGGCGGTCATCGCGTACGCCCGATCACCCGACAGTCACCCGCTGCCCCACGAGCGCGAGGATCGCCAGGATCAGCGCGATCACAATGAGCACCGTTACGAAGGTCGAACCGTTGAAGTTCATTGCATCTCTCCTTCTACCCCCGAGCAGCGCGGCGGTCATCCCCACAACTTCAGCGCGACCCCAAGGGCGGTCTGCACCACGAGTACGAACACCCCGAGCACGTACTTGTCCCGCGTGGAAAAGGACGCCCTCACCTCCACCCGACCGGCGGTTATGCCATCCTGCATGGCGTGCGCAGTGATGTGGGCGCCCCGCCAGAGGTTGATCTCCGCGACGTGGCCGTTCAGCGTGTCGAGCCGCTCGTTGATCCCGGCAAACCCCATGGATAGAGTCCCCTCCACCCGCTCAATCAGCCCGTCGAGTTTCGTCAACCGGTGCTCAACCTGCCGGGCGTCCGCGTCAAACTGCCCCCCCGTGGTCGTCACAGCCCACCCTCCACGGACGCCCGAATCCCCGCGACCGCCGGCCCCGTTGAGGTCGCATGCGGCGCCGGCCACCGGTCGCGGCCAGTGCTCACGCTGGCGTCCGGTGCCCGCGCCGTTTGCAGCCGCGCGATCTCCGTCTCGGCCAGCTCGAGCGCTTCGCCCAGCGCGTCGCAACGCTTGAGCGCGAGCGCGTGCATCAGCGCCAGCCGGCCCATCGTCCGCTCAACGTCCTCGTCCGACAGCTCGATCTCGTTAAGGTCGATCATTGCGAAGCCGTGTATTCAAAGTAGACCGCCGCGATGATCGCATTGGTCGTGTTGGTGTCGTTGGCGTGGGCGCCGGCGCGGGACACCGTGAGGCGGATGAACTCCGTGGTGGCGGTCGGCGTGACGGCCGCCGACGCGAACGTCGAGACCCGCAGGTTCACCGACGCGCCGAGGTCCTGCGTCTGCGTGGCGTCATCGGTGCCGAGCGGGTCTTCGGCGTCGCCGGCGGAAATGACCATACAGCTCACGGCCAGCCGCACGTCCCCGGTCGCGCCCGTCCCGCCGTACCACGCGACGACCGGGGTCATGGCGCCGCTGGCCCAGTCGATCGGGACCGGGAACAATCGGAAGGCGAGTCCGTCGGTCACGGCATCCCGGAGCACCCAACCACTCGTCACGTCGCCCCATGACCCCTGCATCGTGTAGGCCGCAGCCCCGACGCCCGACACGGCCTCGCGCAGCGGTACGTCCATGCGCCGCGTGATGTCGCTGTGCTTCGACGCGCCGTGCTCGACAAGGCCCGCGAGCACGATCGTCGCGCCGTCGCCAGGATCGCCCGAGTGGGTATGCGTGCCGAGAAACGTCAGGTTGTCGTAAATCTGCTCGTCGAGCCGGGATTTGGTCATCGGAATCAGCGACGTCCAGCTCGTGGGAACGTTCCATGCCATGCGCCGGGGCTCCCGTTTGGTGTCCCGGCGTAACGCACGTGCGCCGGGCTCGCGACCCCTGTGCGGTCACGTGCCCGGCGCAATGCCGTGTGGTGCTACCGTCAGTCTACGCCGTCGCGATGGCCCCGTTGCCGGCCGCCATGGCCGCTTTGACCTCGGCCTGTGTTTCTGCGACGCTGAGCAACACCCCTTCGGTCTCTGTCCTCAGCGCCAAAAGCTCGGCCGCGAGCCGGGCAACCTTGCCCTCTAACGCGATGATCTCAATGTCCCGCGCCCCGAGGGCTACCTGTACCGCGCGCAGGTCAATCGTAGTCTCTTCCATTTCCGTCCTCCTCCGTCATGCGAGTAAGATACTCCTCCATGCTCCGTTGTAGACCCACAGCCGGTTGCCCGTCGTATCGTACTGAAAGGCGACGGTCCCGGTGAACCCCGCGGGCACGCCGGTTGGTGTACCCGCCGAGGTTGGAATGTACAGGTGACCCGTGGTGGCCGTCGTCGCCAGCGCCGCCGTCTGCGTGATCACCGATCCGCCACCGAATTGCGCGGACGCGTCCTGGCCGAGTACCAGCGCTGCGGTACGACTCGTTGCTCCATTCGCGGTCACGTCGATGGAGATCTTGGTGCCCCTCGCCGATGCCGTCCACGCCTGCGTAGCAACGGCAGACACCCGGCCGCCGCCCACGAGCGCGGTGCCGTCATCCCCGGCGTAATCGATAAATCCCAGGACATCATCTGTAGTTACCGCGGTGAACGAGCCCGGCGTAGGGTTCCGCGACTTCACCAGCGAGATCGGCATCCCCACTGCATCGGCAGTGCGTTGAATCATCGCCACGCCACGGTAGGCGTTGGATGTCGCCTCGGCCACTTCGAGAATCGAGTTGGCGAAGCTGGATACGGTGTGGCCCAGCAGAGCCTTCGCGCCCACCCCCGTGATGTTGAGGCCCGCGGACGAGATCACGCCCGCACCAGCCCCGAACACGCCCTTGCCGTCCGTCGCCCGCACGTAGAATTCCTGCGTGTTGGCGTTCAGCCCGTACAGCCCCGTTGCGTCGAGGAAGATCCCCGTTCCCGCGTCGGCAGCGGTGGGCGGCGGGTCTCCGAAGGCGAGGTTGCCCGCGCCCCGCAGCATGACCGTGCGGTCGGCGTTCGCCAGTTCCGTCGGCGAGATCACCCACGCGCCCATCGCCCGCACGAACGTGAGCACGTTCTGCAGGCGCGCGTTCACGTCCATGATCTTGCGGTCAAGGTCCTCGATTGCTCCCATTACGGCGCGACGAGCCCGATGTCAACGACCCCCGTCCCGTCGATCTGCAGAAACTGACCGGCGTCCAGCGCCTTCCTCAGCCGGTACTCCGCGTCCCACTGCCCGATCACGAACGTCCCCCCGGTCGCGATCGAAATCCAGTGCTCAAGCCCGTCGATGTAGTAATCGGCGTCAAACCCGCCGTTGATCCGCACCGGTAGCTCGAGCGTCACCCGGTCCCCGATGTCCCGCTGCGCCAAACTCTGCCAGTTGTCGGTTGACCCGCCGATCCGGTGGATGCTCGGCTGCGTAAATGCCCGCCTGTGCCTGTTGACGAGCGCCTGGCCGACGTTTTGCGCCCGGCTGTAGTTCTGGACGTAAATGTTGTCCAGCACGTGCTCATGCTCACCGTAGACCGCCTGAGACAGCAGGTCCTCGGTTATCTGCACCACCTGGTTCTGGGATTCGTACGGCGTGGCCCGCACCTGGAGCAGCGTCAGCGTCGAGTTCGATCCGGTCGACGGCGCCGTGAGCGTGAACGTCGCCGCGTGGCTGTATTCTGCGTAGCCCGAGATCGCAAAGCCAGCGTCGAAATCTGTCGGCGCCACCGGGGTAATCGATGAGTCCCGCACGATCGGGTCCGTGAACGGTATCCAGATCACCCGCGCCTCGTCCGGCGCCCACTGCTCCGGCAGCGCCCCGGTATACCGCCCGACGACCGTGCCCGCGACGCCGGTCTTGCGCGGGTTCGCCCGCACCACCGCGCGGTTGATCAGCAGCGCATCGCGGCTATCCCAGCGGTAGTCGAACGCCTTATCGTCGTAGTCCAGTCCCCAGTCCTCGATCGTGACGGAGCTCTCCACCCGGTCCGCGACCGACGACCGCATGACCACGCGCTTGTACCCGTTGGCGGCGCTGACCGCCTTCCAGTACGTGCGCCCCGCGATCGCGTCCGCGAGCTTGTCCGCAACCGATGACGCGTCGTCGTGGGGCTGCTGATACCAGACGTTGAGCCCCTCCTCCTCTTCGCCGATGCTGACCTGCGTCGACGTGAGCCCGAGCCCGCCGGCGTCGGTCCAGAGCTCGTTGAACGCATCCTCAAACTTGAAGCTCGCCCGCGACTTGAGCCGCACCTTGCGGTTTTTCGCGTCGTCGTCGTAATCGCTGAATACCAGGTAAGCGGTGTTCAGCGTGCGGTCCGCGTGCACGGTCACCGACCGCAGCACGCCGGTCCACGCCGGGTAACTGGTGCCCCCCACGGTCGCGCCGATCCACACCATGCGGCCGTCGCGGATGTCGTTGCGGGACATCCTGAACTTGGCATCGGTGGCCACCGTCGACCACACAGCGGAGCCGTCGGCGATCATAAACGTGCTGTCGGCGTAGCCGTCGGTCGACGTGGCCCACGAGATAGTGTTGCCGGCCGAGTACGTGTATCCGCCCGTACCCTTAAGCACGATCGCGTACACCGTGCCCGCGCCGACCAGCGGCGGAACCTCGAAGGTGAAATCCACCCATTCATACGTCGGGAACGTGCTGATTCCAGCGGTGGCGACGCTGCGGGAGACCGCGGTCGCCTCGAAGATCGCGGTCGGTACGCCGCCGGAGGTGTGCCAGATCTCGAGTTTTAGCGACCCGCCCGGCGCGCCAGTTAGCGCTAGCCGCAGGGCGATCTTGTCGATCTCGTTGGCCGCGGCGAGGTTGAACCCCTGCCCCAGCCACGTCTGCGTGGTGGCGTTGAGATCCTTATTGGTGTCGGTGCCGGCCTCGTAGTTCTCGACGACCGTGCGCAGCGCGCCCAGCGGGTTCTCGGGCGACCAATCGCCGTCAGGGTCGAACACGGTGATCTCGCAGGTGCCCGACACGTAGTCCTGGGACGTCGTCGACATGCCCCGTTTCCAATGCAAAGCATCCCCGTCAGGCCCGTTGCGGATGTACGCGGTGATGTCGGTCTCGGGCGTGCCGTCGCCGTTGCTGTCGAAGAGCACCTGCAGCGTCGCGGTCATCCCTGGGCCATCCGCCGGGCGATCGCCCGCCACAGCGAGTCCGCTACCGCCTGCTTCTGCGCGTCGCTGGTGAAGTTCACCCCCTGAATCACGACCGAGCCGGGAGCAAGCACAAACATAGGTGGCCCGCTGGTGCCAGACCCCGACGAGCCACCCGGCAGCGGCGGCATGATGTCGCCCGCCTTTGCGCTGATCCCGAGGCCGCTCCAGAGGTCATGCCACCACTGTCGGACGTTGGCGATCACGTCGAGGACCGCCTGCTTGCTATCGACCGCATACGCGTCCACCGGCAGGGGTATG
>JAUYMC010000049.1 GCA_030699545.1 Gemmatimonadales bacterium
CACGCGCGGGCGACGGCCGGCCGCGGCTCCGGCTCGGCACAGGCCGCGAGGATCAGCCCTGCGGCGAGGACCGAACGGGGCGGGCGAACCACAGCTCCCACAAGGGGACGACGAGGTAGATGGTCACCACCGAGGCCATGAGGGCGGTGTTGAGGACGCCAAGGGTGGCGAAGGGCAGCCACACGAACCGGACGATCCATGGCGCCGCCGCGTCGATGACCACGCTGGCGAAGCCGAGGAGCGCGAGCCGCGTCTTGAGGCGCTGCGACACGCGCGTGAGCGCGAACAGGTGGCCCAGCACGAACAGCAGGAACGCCGAGGCGAAGAGATGCGGATGCGTGGCATCGAGCAGCGCGAGCGCCGTCGGGCCGTCCGCGGCTCCGCCATAATACTCGGCCGTCCCCGCCGGTGTCAGCCGCGTGCGCACCTGATACATCACGATGCCCAGTGCGACCGCCAGCGCGACGACGACGTTGAACGCGGTGAGCAGCACCTTGGTGGACACCGCCGTCCGCTGGAGGCTGAAGCCGCGATAGGCGAGGTATTGGCTCACGGAATCTCCTCGAGAGGGAGCAGGGAGCGGGACGCAGGGAGCGGGGCTGCGCGGGGATAGAATCGCTGGACGAGCGCGAGGGTCTTGCGGACACCGGCGCTCACCGACTGCACGGAAATCGTGGCGCCCGAGATGTTGATGATGTCGCGGTTCATCCGGATGGGATCGCCGGTGGACTTGCCGCGATACTGCCGCAGAAAATACTCGCGCGACACTTCCCCGCCGCGCGGCTCGCGGTAGACGAGAATCTGCACGCCGGCGACGCGCCCCGCCGTATCGGCGCCGATGAGCATCGTGATGGGCCGGTACTTGCCGCGCTCTGCGGTGACCAGACTGTACCCCAGGAACGCGCCGGCGGAATCATAGAGCCGGCGCACGACGTACTCCGGCTCGTACAGCGGGCGGCCGAGCGCGCGCTCGAGGGCGTGCCGGGCCGCGCTGTCGGGGCGGAGGGTATCGACCGCCATGCGCGCCGCGGCCGGGAAGACCTTCTGAATCGCCTGGCGCTCGGTGAGGAGCGCCTGGGCGGAGAGCGTCCGGGGCATCGCGAGCGGCAGCGCCCCGATCAGGCACACCGTCGCCAGAATGTCGCTGCCCGGCAGGCCGCGATGTCCCTCGCCGCGCCGGACGATCGCATCACGGACCACGAGTCCGAGGGCCATGAGCCCGACCGCCGACAGCGTGCCCAGCGACACGACGTACGCCAGAGACGCGCCCGGGACGCCCCACCACACCAGCGCCGGCCCGGCGGCGGACAGCAGCGTCGCGGCCCCGAACAGGACCGCGATCCCCGCCTTGAGTGCCGGTGCCACCGCCGTGCGCACCACCAGGCCACCGAGCACGAGAAACGCGAGGGTATGGTGAAACAGATTCATCCACGCGTCGTCGGCGACCTCGAACGCCGTCTTCCGAAACACCATCACCGCCTCGGCGCCGCCGTACCACGCCAGGATGGCGGCGGGCGACATCCCATGCCGCAGGCCCAGCCGCAGCCAGTGCGACCAGAGCGCCGCCGCGAGCAGCACCGCCACCCCGACGTAGAGGACGCGGTAGGAGCGCGGCAGGCGATTGAGGGTCAGCACTTAGAAGTACGTGGCGACCGACGCGACGAGCCGGTTGGTCGGCGGCGCGCTGGTAGTCGCGCCCGCGGGAGTCGTCCAGTTCCACTGATAATCGAGCTTGATCGCCGACTGCTCGAGCGGCCGCCAGTTCATGCCCACGGAGAGACGCTGCTGAACGTTGGCGTCGCGATCGGCATCGAGATCCAGATACTCGGCCCGAATGACGCCCGTGAAGGTGGAGTTGGGGAAGCCCCCCACCGCGCCTTGCAGGAAGTGATAGTTGAGCTGCACGTACGCGCCGCGCTGGGCGGTCGTGAACGCGGCGGTCGCATAGGCGGCGGCGAACAGCGCCGGGTCCGCGCCGGCCGCGACGAAGGCCTGCCGCGCCCGCGGCTCCTCGGCAGCCCGGTCAACCTCCAGCGACGCGGTCGCGAACTCGCCCATCAGCTCCCAACGCCCGCGCGCAACGATCGCATCGAACGCCGCGACGGTCAGCCCGCTGGCGCTCGCATCGGCGTAGCGGCCGGTGTGCGCCGAGACGCCCAGCTCGACGCCGAGGAGGGGGGAGAACGCCACGCGCCCGACCAGGCTCTTGGCGGCGTTGTTGTCGGTGCGCAGAGAACCGCGCGCCGACCGGACGTTCATGGCGGGCGTGATGGCGCCGGTGCCCGCGTTCACGCCGTAGCTCAGCACGCTGTTGTTGAAGCCGTTCACGACGTACGCCTCGTACGTCAGCGCCGACCCCGCGCTCGGATACACCCGGCCGAAGAACCCGGCGCCCGCCTCGGTCAGCGTCGTGGGGATGATCCGGTTGTCGACCAGCGGCCGATCGGTGAGATCGTTGACGGGCGAATCGTGAATCAGGTTGAACTTGCCCAGCGGCGAGAGCAGCGCCCCCGCCCGGAAGCGGATGGCTTCGCTCAGCGTGACGTCGAAGGCGGCGAACTCGACTTTGATCTCGCCGTCGCGCGTCGGCGACTGCGGGCCGCCGTACTCGATCTCGATTTCGGTGCCGAAGTGGAGGCGGTCGGAGATCTCGGCGAAGATGAAGGGAATGAGACGATGCTGCGTGAAGGTCGTCGTGCCGGCGTCGAAGTCGCGCGCGAATTCCAGATCGACGTAGCCGCCGACGGCCGCGTTGGCGCCGCGGTAGACGAACGGCCGCGACCCGATCCCTGAGAGCCGCCGGAAGCGCTGGTCGGGAGCGGCACGGCCCTGCTCCTCGTGCATCGCCGCGACGTCGCGCCGTTCCAGCAGATCACCCTGGCGGCGAACCTCGAGCCGCAGTACGTCGAGCTCGCGCGTCAGTTGGGCGAGCCGGCGCGCCGTCGAATCGGTGAGGGTGTCGGGGGTCTGCGCCGCAAGGGCGGCAACGGAACAGCACACGACGGCAAGGAGGGCGAGGGAGACTCGTCGTGACATGCGGATCGTGCTCCAAACATTGAGGGAAAACGAGTTGAGAATGGTTCTCAACACAGATAGTTGAATATATTTGTCGGGTATTTCACGGTCAAGCGGAATGCTATACTGCGCGCTCACGCGGAGGACCGTGCCCGGTGGATTTGGTTCGGCAACACCCCCTGCTCTTCGCCGCTCTCGCCGCGCTCGCGCTCGGCCTGACGGGCGTTTCCTGGCGCCTGTGGGACCGGCTGCGCCGCTCGGAGCGGGAGCGCCGGCGCGGCGCCGAGGAGCTGAACCGCCGGCTCTCCGAGCTCTTTTCCCTCCAAGAGCTGTCGTACGTGCTGTCGGACTCGCTCGAATTGGACCGCATCGTGGAGCAGGTGGCGCGCTACGCCACACGCTTCCTCGACGCCCAGGGGGCGCTGCTCGCGCTCGTGGGCGACGCGCCTGACGACCCGCTGCGCGTGGTGGCGGCCGAAGGAACGCTGAGCGGGCTGCGCGGCACGACGATCCCCCGCGACGACCGGGGGCTCGCGGCCCGCTCCACGGCGCGGGAGCACCTCGAGCTGGTGCGCAACTCCGGCCCGGAGCCCACGGCGATCGCGGGGACGGTCCAGGCAGCCGCGGCCGCCGCCGTCCCGCTGCGCGCGCACGGCGCCGTGGTGGGCACGCTGCTCATCACCGACCCCCGGGAAGGCGTCTTCGCCCCCGAGGACATCCGGCTCCTCTCCACGCTCGCGACGCACGCCGCGGTCGTCATCGCGAACGCGCGCCTGTTCGAGATGGTGCGCCGCGCCAAGGAGCAGTGGGAAACCGCCTTCGACGCGTTGAGCGAGGGCATCGCGGTCGTGGACGAGCAGGGGTGCGTGCGGCGCGCCAACCGGTCGCTCGCCGCGTTGCTGCGCACGCCCCTCCCCGACGTCGTGGGGGCGCACCTCTGCCACGCGTTGCTGGGCCGCTCGCACGCGCTGCTCGAGCTGCTCGACGCCGCCCGCCGGGGCGAGCGGCCCGCGCCGCTCGTCACTCGCTCGGAAACGCTGCAGCGCACGGTGCGGGTGGATGCGGCACGGATCCCGGGGGCGACCAGCGCACAAAGTCTCGTCGTGCTGGTCGAAGACGTGACCGATCAGCAGGCACTGGAAACCCAGCTGATCCAGAGCGAAAAGCTGGCGGCGGTCGGCCAGCTCGTCTCCGGCGTGGCGCACGAGCTGAACAACCCGCTCACCTCGATCGCCGGACTCTCGGAGTTTCTGCTCGAGCAGAAGGAGCTGGGCAAGAAAGACCGGGGCCACCTCCAGGTGATCCAGGAGCAGGCGCAGCGGGCGGGACGCATTGTGCGCAATCTGCTGACGTTCGCGCGCAAGGGCCCGGTGGAGCGGGCTCCCGTGGACCTCAACGACGTCGTCAAGCGGACACTGCAGCTCATGAGCTATGACCTCAAGCTCAAGGATATCACGGTCAACCGCGACCTGGCCGTGCTCCCCGCCGTCCTGGGCGACCGCCACAGCCTCCAGCAGGTGGTGCTGAACCTCGTGACAAACGCCGCGCAGGCGCTCGCCGAGCTGCCACCGGTCCGGTCTCGGCGCATCGCCGTGTCCACCTGGTTCGACGGGCGCGTGCACCTCCGCGTGGCCGATTCGGGGCCCGGCATTCCCGATGACGTCGTGCACAGCGTGTTCACGCCGTTCTTTACGACCAAGGAACCCGGCAAGGGGACCGGGCTGGGGCTGTCGATCACGTATTCGATCGTCGAGAGTCACGATGGGCAGATCACCATCGAGCGGCCCTCGGGCGGCGGCGCGGCGTTTCGGATCGACCTGCCGCCCGCGCCGGCGGATACGCCACGTCCCGCGCGCGCGGCGCAGGCGGCGGGCAGCACCGCGCCGGCCGGCCCGTCGGAGAAGCGCACGATCCTCCTGCTCGACGCCGACCCCGCGGTGCAGCGGATGGTGAAGGCGCTATTCGCGCGCGACGGACACGACGTGGAAGTCGCCGGCGATCCGCAGCACGCCCTCGACCTCGCGCAGCGCGGCGGGTTCGATCTCATCCTGGCCGATGCCCGTGCGTCGGCTCCCGGCAAACGAGGCACGTTGTTCGTGGAAGATTTGCTGCAGCGGGTACCGGCGCTGCGCGACCGGTTGATCGTCGCCACGGGCGATGTGCGACCCGCGACCGAAGAGACGCTGGCGCGTCTCGGCGTGCGTTACGTGCGCAAGCCTTTCAATCTGCGCGACCTGCGCGATGCGGCGGCCCGCTTATGGGCCGCCGGCGCGCTATCGTAGGCCTCCGCCGGCCAGCCGTAGGTCCCCAGATTCACCGCGCCACCCGGCGCGAAGCGCACGCCCTCGCGCAACAGCAGCGCGCGCTGCAGCACCGCACTGTGATCCTGAGTGGACAGGGAGATGCGGCCGGCGGCATTGATCACGCGCCACCACGGGACGTCGTTGTCTTCGGGAAGCGCGGAGAGCGCCCATCCCACGGTGCGCGCGGCGCCGGGCCGTCCCGCCAGCCGCGCCACGATCCCGTACGTGGCCACCCGTCCCTTCGGGATGTGCCGGACGACGCGGTAGATCCGATGATAGAAAGGGTTCACGGGGGTACCAGGTGTCTAGCTTACTCGCAGCACATCATCCAGCAAGCCCCCCTCTCCACCCCCGACTATTGACAGAATGTCCTCCAGTGCTCTCCGTTCGCGCGGCCACGCGAATCGTTGGGCCGCCGCATCGGGGGCGAGCCACTCCGCGCGATCGTGTTCCGCCGACAACGTCACCGCCGCCCCGCGCGCGACGAACGCCGCGAACACGGGAATGAGCGCGACGTCATCGGTGCGATGCCGGTAGAACGCTTCGGTCCGGCTGGCATTGTAGAGGCGCTCCGGCACGAGGCCCGTTTCCTCGCGTAGCTCGCGCAGCGACGCCTGCACCGGCGTCTCCCCCGGCTCGATCGTCCCGTGCACGGTCTCCCACGACCCGGGGCAACGGCCGCGGGTGCCGCGCCGCAGCACCAGTACCTCGAGCGCGGGCACGCGCCCCCGCAGCGCATAGGTATCGACGAAGCAGACGCTGACGGAGGTCAGCGGCGTCTACCGAGCACGGCTTCCAGACGCGCGGACAGCGCGCGAGCGCGGAATGGCTTCGTCAGAAAATCGTCGGCGCCCAGCTCGAAGACGCGGACTTCGTTGTCTTCGTCGCCTTTCGCCGTCAGGACGATGACCGGAATGTTCGCCGTCGCGGGGCGCGACCGCAGGTGGGACAGCACGCCGTAGCCGTCGAGGCCGGGCAGGTTGAGATCGAGCACGATGATGTCGGGACCCACGCGATCCACCTGATCCAGCGCCTGCACGCCGTCACGCGCTTCCGTGACGACGTAGCCGTCCCGCTCCAGCAGGTCCTTCATCACCTTGCGCAGGCTGTCCTCGTCGTCCACCAGCAGGACCTTGACCGCCACCTGCCCCGACGGCCCGGAGCGGCGCGGCGGCGCGCCCTCTTCCAGCAGGTCGAAATGGGTGGACACGGGCTCCGCCGCGGGCACGGTGATCGTCCCGGGCGCCGGCGTGAAGCGGAGCGCGTCCAGACCGCCGGAGCCACGGCCCGCAGGGGCCGTCCGGTCCCCGACCTGCGGGGGCTCGGGCTCGTCCGGGACGTCCACCACCCGCATCAGCTCGTCGATAGTCGATTCGCCGCGCAGGACGTGCGAGAGCCCGCTGTCCCACAGCGACTTCATCCCGGCGCGGCGCGCGGCATCGGCGATCCGGTCGGCGGGCTCGCCCGCCGCCACCCGCCGCTCGACCTCGGACGAAACCGTCAGCACTTCGATGATGGAGAACCGGCCGCGGTATCCCGTCATCGCGCAGTCGGGGCAGCCGGCGGCGCGGTACAGCGGGGTGCCGTTGGGCAGCCAGCGGCGCAGCCGTTCGGGCGGCGCCTCCATCCACACTTCCTTGCAGGTGGGACACAGCTTGCGCATCAGCCGCTGCGCGATCACGCCCCGCAGCGCCGCGGCGATCTTGTACGCCTCCACGCCGATATCGACGAGCCGGGTGATCGCGTTGGCGGCATCGTTGGTGTGGAGCGTGGACAGCACGAGGTGTCCCGTGAGCGACGCCTGCACGGCGATCTGCGCGGTCTCGCGATCGCGGATTTCGCCGACCAGGATCACGTTGGGATCCTGCCGCAGGATCGACCGCAGCGCCGACCCGAACGTGAGCCCCGCTTTTTCCTGCACCTGCACCTGCACGATGCCCTGCATCCGGTATTCGACCGGGTCCTCCACCGTCACGATGTTCACGCCTTCGGTTTGGATCTGGCGGATCATCGAGTACAACGTCGTGGTCTTGCCCGAGCCCGTCGGCCCGGTCACGAGGATCACGCCTTCGTGATTCTGCAGCAGCAGGTTGATGGCTTCGGCTTCACCCGGATTGAAGCCCAGCGCGTCGAGCGACTTGACGGTGGCCCGGGAATCGAGGATGCGGATGACGACCTTTTCGCCCTGCGCGGCCGGCAGCGTCGACACGCGCAGGTCGATCGGCTGGCCGTTCACCGCGACGCGGGCCCGCCCGTCCTGCGGCCGCAGCCGGTCCGCGATATCGAGCGACGACATGATCTTGATGCGCGAGATCAGCGGGAGCCCCGCCTGGCGGGGGATCTTCATGACCTGGCGGAGCACGCCGTCGATGCGGTAGCGCACCGCGACGCCGCCTTCCTCCGGCTCCACGTGAATGTCGCTGGCCCGCGACAGGATGCCTTCGGAGATGATCATGTCCACGAGCCGCACGACCGGCTTCTGGCTCGCGTCGGCCTCGGAGATGTTGAGCTCCTCGGGCGCCGGTGCCTCGCCGAGCTGCACGAGGTCCGCCGCTCCCTCCATCCCCTCGAACAGCTTGTCCAGCGCTTTCTCCGGCCGGTACATCTCGTCGAGCTTCTCGTTGATCTTGGCGGGGGAGAGCAGCACCATCCGGATCTCCCGCGCGGTCGCGAAGGCGAGCGCCTTCTCCGCATCGAGATCGAACGGATTCGCGGTCGCGAGCTCGAGGTAGGAATCGGTGAGCCGCAGCGGCAGCACGCGGTAGCGCCGCGCGAGCTGCTCCGGCACGCCCTCCCGCACCGCGGGATCGATCGTGCTGACATCGGCGATCTTCAGCCGGAAGCGCGCCGAGAGCTTGTCGATGATCTCGGCATCGGTCGCGAGCCGCCCGGCCACGATCGTCTCCCACAGCGTGCGACCGGAATCCGCTTTTCCCCG
>JAUYMC010000052.1 GCA_030699545.1 Gemmatimonadales bacterium
CCATCGCCCAGCCGCTCGGCATGATCCCGATGATCATCCGCGAGTTCACACCGGACGGCCGCCGCCGCCGCGCCACAGAGCACCCGCTGTACACTCTGCTACACGACGCGCCAAACCCCGAGCTGACCGCGATGGAATTCCGCGAGGCCATGACCGCGCACGCGGTTATGCGCGGCAGCGGCTACGCGAAGATCACGCCGGACTATGCGCGCTCGCTCCCGGTCGGCCGGCTCGACATGCTGCACCCGGACCAGGTGACGCCGGAGACGCTGCCCAGCGGCGTGACCCGTTATAAGGTGCGGGACGAGCGGACGGGCCAGGACACGAACGTGCTGTACGACGAGATGTTCAAAGTCCGCGGCATGACGCTCGACGGCGTGAACGGCGTGTCGGTGCTCACCTACGCGCGGGAGACGATCGGCCGCGGGCTCGCGCAGCAGGAATATTCGTCGCGGTTCTACCGGAACGGCGCCAGCCCGCGGGGGTTCATCGAATCCTCCGTGACTGACGTTGATGCCCGCCGGCGGATGATCGCTCAGTTCGACGAAAAGAACGCGGGGGTCTCGAACGCTCACCGGACGCCGATGCTGCCGCCGGGGTATTCGTTCAAGCCGTCCGGGTTGTCTATGGAGGATGCCCAGTTCGTCGAGAGCGAGATGCTCGGGATCGACGACATCGCGCGGTTCTTCGGCATCCCGCCGCACATCATCTATGAGTTGATGCGCAGTACCAACAACAACATCGAAGAGCAGGCGATCGAATATGTTGTGTTCAGTCTGTCAGCGTGGGGCATCCGGTGGGAGCAGTCGATATCGCGTGACCTGATGCTGCCGTCAGAACGCGACCGGTTTCGCGCGCACCTGGTGTGGGATGCGCTCTTGCGCGGTAAAACGATCGAGCGGTACCAGGCGCACGAGATCGCGTTGCGCACGTTCAAGCAGATCAACGAGGTACGCGAGAACGAGGACCTTGACGCGGTGGAGGGTGGCGACGTGATCATGGTGCCGCTGAACATGGTGCCGTTGTCGCAGGTGGGTCAGCGATCCGAGTTGGTGAAGCAGATGGCAAGCATGTTCGCGCTCGACGCCGCGTCGGCGGTGCTGCGCATGGAGATCGGCAAGGTGTCGAAGGCCGCGGCTGAGCACGCGGACGACGGGCTGGCGTGGGCCGGGTTCCTCGACGACTTCTACGTCGAGCATTCGCGGACGCTCGAGAAGCGGCTGCACATGGGACCGGCGGCGGCGGCGGCGGTGTGTGAGCGGCACAAGCGGGCGATCCTGACCATGAGGCCCAACCGCGAACCCAACGCAAAGCCACCGCTCGAAGCGCTCATGGAGTCGTGGGAGATCAGCGAGACGCCGGCGTTGGCGGCGCTTGCAGTCGCCGATGGCGCGCCACCCCCGCCGCAGCTCCCGGCGCCCTCGATGCCGCGAAAAACCACGAAGCACGTCGAGCGTGACGACCACGGGCGCATCGTCAGCGTGACGGAGGTAGCGAGTGCCTGACATCAGCGCCGAGCGGCGGGTCGCAGGGCTGCGCGCCATCCTCCGGGGCAACCTCGCCGTCGGCCTAGCGCGGGACAAGGCGATCACCGAGGAGAACGACGCGGCGTACGAACGCCAGCCGGCCGGCCTGACGGATGCGGCGTGGGACGGCGACGACGCGACCAGCGGGAACGCCGACACCGTGACGTTCCCGGCCTACGCCCAGGACGCCGACGCCGTCCTGCGGTACTGGTTCCTCGCGGACGGCGACGACCTGGTGTTCGTCGAAGAGTTGGACCGCCCGGTGCTGCCGGTGAAGGGCGAGGAGTTGTTCTTCGCTCCCGGAAAACTAATCGTGAAGCTGTAAGGAGAACATGCAATGGCAAACGCGATCTATCCATTGGCGAAAGAGGCACTGGCAAACGCGGAGATCGACCTGAACACCGACACGCTGGTCGCGTACCTGGTCGACGGTGCCGACTACACGTACTCCGCGGCCCACGTCGTGCTCGCGGACCTCCCGGCCGGCGCGCGGGTCGACGTGACGGCGACGCTCGGGAGCCCGACGATCGCGGTGGGGGTGATCGACACTGCGGACTCGACGTTCGAGGCAGCAACCGGCGACGTGTCGGAGATCGTGATCCTGTACGACGTGACGAGCGACAACTTGATCGCATACTACGACACCGGCATCACGGGCATCCCCGTAACCCCGAACGGTGGCGACATAACTTTGGCCGTTCACGGCTCAGGATGGTTTTCAATATGAGCAAAAAGCAAGAAGAAGCGATTCAGGGGTACGTCGCGCGCAAGCTCGAGATAGCGGTCGACGAAGCCGCGGAACTGCTCGGGGTGAGCATGGACGCCGCCCTGGCGATCCTTGACGGCATGCCGGAGTACACGTTCACGCCGAAGGCGTACCGCGGGCGCACGGACTACCCGAACGTGTACCACCTGCCGCTCGGACCGGACCCGCGGCTGAAGGCTGACGGCACGCGGGACATGGGCCATGCGCTGTCGCAGAACGCGCACCGCGGCGCCTTCGAGAGCCGGCGCGCGATGGGCGACGGTGAGGACGCCTAATGGCGATCACCGGTAACTTTCGCCTACTCGACTACCAGTTTACCGAGGCTGGCGTGGTGCTCTGCCACTTCGAAAACCCGAACCCCGGCGCCGGCAATCCGACCGACTTCTACGTGGGCATCCCGGAACCTGAACTGCCGACCAACATCTCGCAGCCGCAGCTCGGGAACACGCTGAAGAAGTACCTCGGGTTGTCGCTCGGCGAGAGTCACACGCCCCTGAATACGTTTCGGAACGCCGGGACGATCGTGGTGATCCCGTAGCGTGGGCGACTGGCCGCAGCGACGCATCCTGGTGCCGGGCGATGGCGGGTTTGTCTCGACCATGACGGCGCTCGTGGCGCTGAGTTCGGGCGCGCCTGCTTCGGCCGCGTGGCCAGCGGCTAACCTCGCACTTTTCGTCCCGTTTCGTCTAACCGAACCCAAAACGGTATACAAGATGGCTATCGGCGCCGGCTCGGTTGTGGGGGGGAACTTCGACATCGGGATCTATGACCGCTTCGGCAATCGCATGGTATCGAGTGGCGCGACAGCGAAGGCGGCAGCCAGCACTGAACAGATCGTCGACGTGACCGATACGGTGATCGGGCCGGGGCATTACTACCTGGCGATGGCCGCGGACGGCACGAACAACTACATCCGTACCATGCCAACTGGTACGTCCACGGTACCGCTCCAGAAAGCGCGACTCTACGGCTGCCTCCAGATGGCGACTGCCTACACGCTGCCCGACCCGGCGACGTTCGCAGCGTATGCGACCTCGGCGCTGGTGCCACAGATCGCGGCGTTTTTTAGGCCGCACTGATGGACTGGCCGAATATCAAGTGGCCTGCCCCGCCTGTCCTGACGCCGTTCGCGTTGGAGTCGCTGGGCTTCGGCGTACCTGCGCCGACGGGTAGCGCCAGCATCGGCGGGGCTACCTCGTCGACGTGGTCAGTAAACAACAAGGCCTATTTTTACCCCTTCCGGCTCCACGAGTTCGCGACCGCCTACCAACTTCTGTTTTGGGTCGGCGCCACGTCATCAGGCAACATCGATGTGGGGATCTACGACTCGCAGCTGAATCTCATCGTATCGGCGGGTTCGACGGCGATGTCCGCGACCGTGAACACCGTCCAGGAGATCAACATTACGGATACGGTGCTGCCGCCCGGCGATTACCTGCTCGGCGTGGCCTGCTCGACGACTGCGGGAACCTGCTTCAATAGCGGCGGCGGTGTGGACGATATCCTGCTGAGTTCCTATCCGGTCTACGAGCAAACTACTGCACTCCCACTGCCCGACCCGGCCGTGCCGGTGCTATGTACCGATTCCAGCCCGTCGCGCTGGGTCTGCGGTATCCAGTTCGTCCCGACGTTCTGAGGAGGAACCATGGCAGTCACCGCGTTCGCCAGCGGAAGCCAGGCTTGCACCGTGACGACGGAGCACTTTCTGTCGTCGCCGAATGAGGCGGGCACGTTCACGCTGCACGTCGACCTGAACGTAGCGGTCGCCGGCGACGTGTTCGAGCTTCGGGTGTACCAGATGATCCTCACGGGCGGGACCCAGCGGGTCGCGTATTACGCGCGGTTCGAAGGCGCGCAGCCAACCGACGACAAGATCCAGATCAGTGTGCCGATCTCCAACGAGCTTACCGACACGAACGCGCTGCGGTTCAGCATCTTGCAGGCCGCGGGCACGTCGCGCACGGTGCCGTGGAAGGTCCTCAAGTACGCCTGAGTAGGTAGTCCGTGGCCGCTCCCAGCACCCGCAACATCGTTGTCCTGCTGCCCTCGGGTGCGGGCGCACAGGCGCTTACCCTACCCACGATCGCCTTCGGGGCCACGCTCTTCGCGCCGGCGGTGACGCCGGGCGCGGTCGCCGTCACGCTGCCGACGATCGCGTCGGGCGCCACGATCAACGCCCCCACGCTGAAATACGTCGTCGCCCTGCCTACGATTACGTCGGGGGCCTCGCTGAATGCGCCCACGCTGACGCCGGGTGCCGTAGCGCTAACCCTGCCAACGATCGCGTCTGGCGAGCAAACGTTTGCGCCGACGCTCACGGTTGGTGCGGTAGCCATCACCCTACCAACGATCGCGAGCGGCGAGCAGGTGTTCGCCCCCACCATCGCCTACGTGGTCGCGCTGCCCACGATCGCGAGCACCGAGACCGTGACTGCGCCGACGCTCACGGTCGGCGCAGTCACGGTGGAACTTCCGACGATTGCGTCGGAGGCCACGCTATTCGCCCCCACGCTGACCGTTGGCGCCGTGTCGGTGACGCTGCCGACGATCGCCAGCGCCGAGACTCTGTTCGCGCCGACCGTGAGCCAGGCGACGCCGGACCAGATCGATCTGCCGACCATTGCGAGCACGGCGACACTCAACGCGCCAACACTCACCGTGGGTGCGGTTTCGATAATGCTCCCGACCATCACGAGCGGCGAGCAAACCTTCGCGCCAACGCTGACGGTCGGTGCCGTCGAAATCACGCTGCCCACCATTGCCAGCGGAGCCATCCTGACCGCGCCAACACTCACAGTCGGCGCGGTGTCGATCGTGCTGCCGACCATCGCGTCGGGGGAGGTGCTATTCGCCCCCACGCTGACCGTAGGCGCGGTCACGATCACGTTGCCCACGATCGCGTCCGGACCGACGCTCTTCGCGCCTACGGTTTCGACCGAGGAGACGGGCGCCGGCGTAGTGATGCCGCTCGGGTGGTGGGCTCGCCGCGACATTCCCAGGCGCCAGCCGAAGCCGAAGCCCCCGAGGCGGGTCGCGCTCGGAGCCCGGGTCGCGGTCGTCGTCGTGCGCGCGTG
>JAUYMC010000068.1 GCA_030699545.1 Gemmatimonadales bacterium
CGCGATCGCCACGCTCTCGGGCGTCGTCGTGACGCTGTGGATCGCCTACAATCGGGCGCGCACCAAGTACGAGGACCTGCTCCGACGGGACCGGGACGACCTGGTCCCGCAGATGGTGCAGCTGGCGGACCGTGCGGCGACCCTCAACGCCAACGCCGAAAAACTCCTGGCCGAGTCGCTGCGGCTTCGCGGGCTCCGGCACGATCGGGGCGCCGATGCCTGACCGCACGACCCGGATCTTCGATCGGGTCAAGGCCGTCTTCGGCGTCGAGTCCGCGCTCGAGCGCGAGCGGCGCGAGCAGTACGAGGCGGCCCGGCAGCGGCTCGTGCGGATGCTTGCCGCCGGCAAGCTCACCGAGCTCGAGCTCCAGGCGCAGCTGCAGCTCCTCGAAGGCCCCAACGGCGTCCGCACGTCGTCCCCATGACGCGCCCGACGCACCACTCGCCGATCGAGCCCGAGGTCATTCGGATCCGGCCGGACCAGGTCGAGCGGATTCCACCCGAACAAGACCCCTACTACGGGCGAGCGTTCGCCCCGCCGGGGCCTGTCATCGTCCTCTCGTTCTGGCAGCAGCTGCGCCAGCGCCTCGCCCAGGCCATCGGAGGCCCCTTGGTGGCCCCGAACCTCATGCCGCCGCCTGGCGCCACGCCCTGGGGCCCTCCACGCGGCTCCGCCCCCGTCCCGGGCCCCTCGATGGCCGTGCCACTGTCGGGGGCGCCGGACCCGGCGAGTCCCCCTGGGCCGCCGCCCGCTGGCGGGTCCGGCGGTGGCACGGTGCGTTACTTCGTGGCCGCCGCCGGCATCGGGGCGGCCGTCGTGGGCATCGCCACGGTCGCCGCGGCGGTCATCCACCGGGTCGGGTACCAGCGGGGCATCGAGTCGGCCCACCGGGACCGGGGGCGCCGACGGCGATCCCGGGGACGCCGGCGGCAGCCCCGGCGTGCGTCGAAGTCGAAGAGGGCCTCGTGACCCGGGCCCGCACCGCCCCCGGGCCGCGCCGGAACCCCGACCGCGGGGCGCTGATGCGCGACGCGGCGCTGGCGACGTCGGAGACGGACCTGTGGCGGGAGCGCTTCGAGATGGCGCGCGAGGCCGGCGTCGAGGACCTGCAGGTCGAGCTGATCGAGGGGTTGCGCGACTTCGCACAGCAGTTCCTCGAGCTGCTGCGCGGCCGGGCCGACGCCACGCCCACGGCGTCGGCCGCGATCACCGAGTGGCTGATGACGGCGCCGGCGACGTTCCGGCTCGACGGGCCGCTGGCGCGGAGCGATCGCCGCGCGGCCGCGGCCGAGGCGACGCGCGCGTACGACCGGATGCTCGCGACGCTCTTCCCGCGCGGGATGCCGGCCCGCGTTCGCGCGCCCGCGTTCACGCGCGCCGTCACGGAGTTCTGGAATCGCGTGCTGCGCTGGACGGCGGAGCGCCTCGATCGCGGCGTCGAGGAGATCGCCAAGATCCTGTGGAAGTTCGAGCCGTTCTACTGGTCGCTGACGCGCCGGCAGCGCACGCGCGGCCCCGTCCTGCTCCACGACGAGCTGGTGACGCTGATCCTGCAGTCCTTCCACGCCGGCGGCGGCCTCGAGGCGCGCTCGTGATCCGCGGCGCGTTCCGCTTCGCGTTCCTCTGGCCCCACGAACCGTGGCGCGCTCGCGCCAACGCGCTCGCGCGCAGCGACAAAGGCCTGATCGAAGCGGCGACGCGGCTGGCCGAGCGCCGGATCGACAAGGCCTCGCGCGACCGCTTCCTCGCGGCGGTCACGGACCTGGTCAACGACCAGATGCTGCCCGCGCTGGCGGCCGACCGCGCCACGACGCTGCCCGAGGACACGACCGAGCGGCGGATCCTGCGGGCTCTAGTTCGACGTGATTTTCTGTACACGTGGCTCGTGAGCCCGGCGTGGCGCGCGCAGCTGTCCTACCAGCAGCTGCTCCAGTCCCGGGCCTGGGTGCCCCGCATCGCCCGCGGCGCCGACCCGCTCGCCCAGCCCTTCGTCGTCGACGTCTGCCGCCTCGAGGTCGACGTGAAGCGGCGGGCACTCACGGCCATCACCGACGAGTTCAATCCCGCGCTCGAGCGCGCGCTCGCCCGGCTCGTGGACGAGCTTGCCGTCGGCCGCTTCGGCGACTCGACCGAGGACCGGCGCGCGGCCGCCACGGCGGCGGTGATCGAACGGCTGCGGGACACGATCCTCGACACCGCCATCGACGCCTACGACGCGCTCGTGGGGCGGATGTAGCCATGCCACTCGCCCAGCAGCAGTTCGACCAGCTCATCGTGCGGTGGAAGCCCTTCCGCCAGCAGTTCGCCAAGGCGTGGCCCACGCTCGTCGCCCAGCAGCTCACCGACGTGGACGAGCGGGTCCGGGGCGACGTCGAGGTGATGCCGGCCTTCGCGCTCCTGCGCCCGCTCCCCGACGCCGACCGAGTGCTCTGCCGGCAGCGCCTGCTCTGGCTGCTCGCCGACGCCACGGCGATCCGGGGGACGCTGCCGCTCGCGGCCAGCTGGACGCTCCCCGAGTCGCTCCGCGCGCTCGCCGGCGAGGACGGGACGGCCGAGCGGTGCCCGCGGCCGGCGGCCGAGCTCCGGCTCCTGCTCGCGCTCGTCGACTTCTACGCCGACCGGGTCCTGGTCGAGCGGCTCGTCCCGCGCGCGACGGAGTGGATCGAGGCGGCGACCGGGGAGATCGTGCGCGAGCTCCGGGTCCCCGACCGCGAGTGGGGGACCGTGCACGGCGTCGTGCTCGGGCTCACCCAGAAGGCGATGCTCGAGCACCTGAAGCGCCTGGGGCAGCTCGACGCGGTGCCGACGCAGATCCGCCAAGCGCCCTATCGCGCCTACGAATCCGGCGGGTAGGATCGGCGGCGGACGTTCGCCCACCGCGCCCAAGGGCGCAGAGGTCTTTGCATGGCCTTCGGGTTTGCCGACTTCTCCCGTGCGCTCGAGCGGATCGCGCACGAGGCCATGACCGACTGCTCGGCCGAGCAGCTCATGGGCATCGGGGCGCTACTCGGGCACCTCGGGCAGGCCTGCCACGCGCTGGCCGCGGTGAAGCAGGCGACGGCGCTGCTCCCGCAGCGGCGGGCCGGGGCCGGCAGCGCGGCCGACGTCGCGTTCCACGCGATGCCACCGCCCG
>JAUYMC010000069.1 GCA_030699545.1 Gemmatimonadales bacterium
CAGGCGCGGCGTGGCCAGCGCCCGCTCGATGTCCTGCAGGGTGACGCCGAACCACTCGGCCACGTCGCCGCGCGCCCGGCCGGCGCCGATCGCGTCGCGGACGAGCTCGGCCTGCTTGAACATCAGCGGGCGCCATCGGTCCCCCACGGAGCCGAGGAGCTCGCCGGCGTCCTGCTCGTCCAGGGCCTGGCCGGCGGGCAGCTCGACGGCGGCGTTGTACCGCTCGTATCGCCTCATCAGCTTCCGGTGGTTGTGGAGTTCCAGACCCCTCATGGTGGTCTCCTTCTCGGTGTCGGGTGAGCTACTCGTCGCCAGCGTCGGCCGTCGGCGACATCCGCCCCCGCAAGATCCGGAGCAGGTCGCCCACGTCGCGCTCGAGCTCGAGCAGACGCGGGCCCCACGTCTCCGCAAGCTCGCGGGTCACGTGGTCGAGGGCCAGGGTCAGCTGGTCCACGCGGGCGACCAGGTGCACGGTGGCGCTGTCTCCGTTTCCGTCCTGCATCGGTTCATCACCTCCCATCACCAGGCTCGCGCCTGGCACGCGGCGGCGGGCTCGTCGCCAGAGCTTGAGTAGCTCCCACCCGCGAGCGCACAGCACCCGCCGACTGGGCACCTTCCGGCGCGCGCGCTGGCAGCGAAGGCACCCGCGTTCATGGGCGACGGAGCGCCCCGCCGTGGCGACGGACTCGCCGATCGCATCGCCGGCCCGGACCGTCTCGCTCATCGCTCCCCCTCGCTTCGGCGTCCCTGCGCCGCTCATGGCGTGGGACAGATTAGGTGCGCGTCGGCGTCTCGCCGGCGCGCCACCCTCAGGGGTGCGTCGGTGCTGATCCACGAGCCAGCGGGCAGACCCCTCGAAAGAATTCTTCCCCCCGGTTACACGGGGTGGACCCGTCGTTGCGTCGACGCCCCACCGCCCTTCGGGGGGGGGCACGCCGCCAGCTACATTACCGGGGCAGAGTGATATCTCCCCCCTGCCGGCCCCCCACAGCCCGCTCTGCCCTCCGGGAGTGCCCCCCCACCTTGCTGTGGACTCGACGTAGGTGTCCCGCCCACACGGCTGTAGTCGCCGGGCCGTCCACACGGTCTGCGCTGGCTGCCGCCACCCGTTGACCGGGCCGCGCTCCCCCCACCGGCTGCCTACATGCCGGCTCTCGTGCTACCGTAGGCAGGAACGGGGCGGCTAGCCCGTTCCCGTGCACCGGGGCCGTCACGGCTAGGGCGGCCAAGCACTGCCGTGGCGGTCCTTCGTTTTCCTGCGCGGCTTCCCTTCACCGCAGCGCCCGCCTCGCGTGGTCGGTTGGCGGGCGATTCCCTCGCGCGCCGTGGCCACGTGGCCACCGGGCGCGCGTCGTCTATCCTCGCTGTGCCACCAGACCGTAATACTCCCGCGTCTTCTTGCTCTCGTCGGGTTCGTCCACCCCCGCCAGTAGCGCGACCTGGTACATGGCGCGGACCATGGCGGTCAGGTTCCCGCGGATCGGCGTCTGCACGTGCGAGGGGAAGTTCTCGATGAACTCCAAGAGGGTGTAGTAGGCCAGGCCGATCGTTCTGTCCTGCTGGCGGATGCGCGCGACCCGCTCGTTGAAGCCGAGGCTGAGGAGCGCGGCGCGCATCCGGACCCACGGCGGCGGCTGCGGGGCGGGCATCCCGGCGGCCCGAGCCATCCCGACGCGGCGGACCCAGGAGTAGTGGGCGCGCCTCTGTGGAGCGGTCAGGTCTCCGTACACGGCCAGCGGGTCGGGCGGGCGCGGGCAACCCGCGAGTGCCACCGCGTGGGGGTTCTTCGGTCTCTGTCGAAGCGCCCTAGTCTCCATCTCCCCGGAGCCTACCCTTGCGGGCCGGGCGGTGTCAACCCCCACCTGTCCGGACCCCGGCGGGGTGCTCGGGGCAGCCTGCCGCCCCGAGGTCTACCGGGCGACCGCTGCGGGGACCGCTGGGGCCTCGGGTCGAGGGTCCGGGCGCGCGGCGAGCCTGAGCAGGTCGCCGCCGGCGTCGTCTCCTGGCTCCGTGAAGCGCACGAGCACGCTACGCCCGGGGCCTCGGCTGATGACGGCGAACTCCCGCCGGATGATCCGAAGCTCGCGGACCAGATCGGCGGGGATGCGCACCTCAAGGCTGCGCCCGTGGATGCCGACACGGTGAACCGCGCTGATGGGGGCTGGTCTGATCATGCCAAGAGTGTAGCGCAGGCCCGGTTTGTCCGTGGCCTCGGCCGAGGTCGCGCGCGATGTCATCCAGGGCTCCACGTCGCCGGCAACCTCCGAGGAGTAGCGCCGCCTGGTCGGTCGTGGTCGTCCTGCTCCAGCCCCCGCCGTCCGAGTCCGGCCTGCCCCCCCCCCCACGACCGAAGGACCGGAGGATATCCTCGGGTCCCCTCCGACGTCGCAGCGCGACGTCGGCGCCCCGGCTCTGCCGGGGTCGGTACCCCGCCCGTGCGCCTCGAACGGGCGGGGTACCGATGTCTCCCTCTTGCAGAGCAAGAGGGAGACACGAGGGGACCCGAGGATATCCTCCGGTCCTTCGGTCGCTCCCCCTTGCTCTGCAAGGGGGAGGGTCCCTCTTGGGACCTGGGGGGGGGGGCAGGCCGGACTCGGACTTGTCCCCGGCACGTCGCGCGCGGTCTCAGCTCGATCCAGCGTCGGAGAAAGTCGCGGCCAGGGTCCCGGCGCGATCGCGCCGGGCTCGCCCGCGATCTCCGCCAGGTCGAGCGCAGGACTGGCCGTGCGGCCGACCGCGGGTGCTGCCTGCTTTTGTTCTGTTTCAGCCTGTACTGGACTATGGGTGGCGAGGAGATCGCCCCGCGTAGAGGCACCTGCTGGCCGCCGTCGAGGCGCTCGCGCCCCGGGGATGGTCGGCGAGGGGATCCACCGTTGAGACGGCGCGCGCCTGACGTCGCAGCACTCAGACGCGCGCCGCCCGGGAGATGGGGTCAGATCACCTCCCAGAGAACTGAGCGTGCGGGTCCGCGAGGAAACTCTCGCCGGGGATCGTGAACCGGCCGGTAGGCTGCACCACCCGGCCAGGTTCGTGGGATTCGGGGTACCGCGCGAGCACCCGGGCCTCGATGTCCGCCGTTACCGACGTCGGCGCCAGGCGCGGCGTGGCCAGCGCCCGCTCGATGTCCTGCAGGGTGACGCCGAACCACTCGGCCACGTCGCCGCGCGCCCGGCCGGCGCCGATCGCGTC
>JAUYMC010000097.1 GCA_030699545.1 Gemmatimonadales bacterium
TGCTGACGAGCCTGGCGAAGGTGGTTGAGGGAACACCGACGGTTGAGGCCTTCGAGGTTTCGAACTCGACCTTCCACAAGATCGCCGCAAGGAACTAGGGCCGACCGATCGGTTCGGGGAAGGGGGGCGGGCCGAGTCCGCCCTTCTTTTCTCGTCCGTTCGTGCACGTAGGTGCCGATAAGTCGTTGGATTGAGCCAGCCTATCCTGTCGAACCAATATAGCCTAATATAATAGGTGTTATCTAATTATCGATCGTTATTGCACAATATTATAGTCGTTACTTGCTATCATGCTTTGCAACCATTATATTGTGCAATGACTCAAGAATGAGGCTATTATGCCTAAAACACTAGGCAGTAACACGGATGAGGAAACCCTGCGAGAGTTCGGATCTCGCCTTAGAAGCTACCGGCTTCAACAGAATCTAGGTATGACGGACGTGGCGAGACGGGCAGGATTGAACAGAAACACCATCGTCAATGCCGAGGCTGGCAGGAACCCGCGACTAGGTACCTTGGTGCGCCTACTCCGGGTGTACGGTCGCCTTGAAGCCCTGGACTCCTTCTTGCCACAACCAACGATCTCGCCTCTCCAACTCGTGCGTGACAGGGGACGACTGAGACGGCGCGCTCGACCGCACCGCCATGCCTGAGGTTGCGGTCACTGCGGAGGTCTGGATCTGGAAGCACTTCGTTGGTGCGGTCGCCGAGACTGGTGATGGCCAGATCACGTTTGAGTATGACCCGGCGTTCTCCCGCAGTGGTCTCGAGATCTCCCCGCTCATGTTGCCGTTGTCCAAGCAAGGGCCGTTGACCTTTCCCGAACTCCAACGTCTCGAAGCCTTTGCCGGACTGCCCGGCGTTCTGGCGGATGCGCTCCCCGACCGGTTCGGGAACGCTGTGATCAGGAAGTACTTCACGGATCGGGGCCGTCCGGACGACGCAATGCGCCCGGTGCAAAAACTGCTCTATGTCGGAAAGAGAGCGATGGGGGCATTGGAGTTCCGTCCCCCGATTCGAGTTGAACGGTCGGCTGAGCGTGAGTCCCTCGAAATCGCCGCTCTCGTGGAACAAGCACGTGTCGTCATCGAGGGGCGGCCAGACGCGGCGATCCCCGAAATCATGCGAGTCGGAGCTTCAGCAGGAGGTGCGCGCCCTAAAGCGCTCGTGCTGTGGAATAGGACCACCAACAAGATCCGGTCGGGTTTCGCAAAGCCGCAGGCCGGGGACGAATACTGGATCATGAAGTTCGACGGCGTGGGAGAGCTGGAAGCACCTGACCCGACTCCCAAGCCGTTCAATCGCATCGAGCATGCCTACTCGCGTCTCGCTCGTGATGCTGGAATCGATATGCCCGACACGGCTCTACTGGAGGAGCGGCGGTGCGGTCACCTGATGGTACAGCGCTTCGACCGAATTGGAAACACGCGTCTCCACCTGCACAGTCTCGGTGGCCTTCACCACGTCGACTACAACAACCCCGGTCAATTCTCATATGAACAATTCCTGAGAACTATCCTGCAACTCGACCTTGGCTATCCTGCGTTGGAGGAAGGGTTTCGTCGCGGTGTGTTCAACGTGGTAGGCGTGAACCAAGACGACCACGTCAAGAACATCAGCTTTCTCATGGATCAGCAGGGAGTGTGGCGCCTGGCACCGGCGTATGATCTCACCTACGCGCGGGGCGCTGGCTTTACTCGAGTCCACCAGATGACGCTGAACAACAAGGTCGACGGATTCACTCGCAAAGATCTCTTGACCATCGGCGCGTCCATGGGAATCAAACGTGACGGTGCCGACATTATCGATAGCGTGGTCGCGGCCATGGGCAATTGGGAGAAGTACGCGCGCGCTGCCAAGGTGCCAGCCGACCAGATTGCGCTTATCAAATCTCAACACCGTTTGGTCTAGTACGGGCGTCATCCGTTAAGCCGAGCGCGCAGGCGGGGCGCGATCGGGGCCAGCACGAATGTGATCTCGTGGAGCCGCCGGGCCCCGGGGCCGGCCAGGCTGCCGCGCTTCATCAAAGCGATCAGACGCTCGAGCAGTCCATTCGCTTCAGCGAGGTCGGCCGCGGTGAGCCACCCCTTGGACCGATTCCAAGGCCTTCTCGTCAAGGAGTTCTCCCGGGGCGGCGTACCGCAAATGCTCGGCACCGACACATCGTTTCCGGGAGAAATCCCGGGCGTTGCAGTTCACCAGGAGCTGGCCAGCTACGTGGCGGCGCGCGGATGGAAACGAGCGATGCGCCTCGATCTCCGGCTCCCCAAAATCGAGGGCATGAGGTTCAGGGGGTCGCGGGTTGAGCTGCGGCCGCTGCGCGGCCTCGCTCCGCTTGACCGGCTGCGCCGGTCACCGGCGCTTCGCGCCGGACGCGTCAAATCCCGCCGTCCCGACTGAGTGAAGATCAAGCCTCACACTGGCTTCCGGTGTGGGGCTTTTTCTTCGACTGCACCCCGTGGTGTGAGTGTTTTGTTGAGCGCCCCGAGCCTCGCGCCGCGAGCCTGCGGCGGGCTCGGTGCCGGCGAGGATCGTCCGGACTAGTTGCGGTTCTTCTTGCGCGATCACCTGTGAACGCGAAGTCCTAGAAGGCTTGCCCTGGTGCGCCGGCGCCGCTACCATTGGGCACTCTGCTCCACACACTCCAAGGAGAGCGACGAGATGCCGAAACCTGCGCGGGTTGGTCTGACGTGGTTCGCCGGTCTGCTGCTGATGGGGGGCGTCGTGCTCCTCGGCGCCTGCGGCGATGACAGCACGGCTCCCAACCCGGGCTCCTTTTCGGGTTTGGTCGCCTGGTTCGATGCGAGCGCCTTGACGGGACTCGCCGAGGATGATTCGGTGGGGACCTGGCCGGACCGGAGTGCGAACGGGAACGATGCGACGCAGGCGACCGCCGCCAACCAGCCCCTCTACAAAGCGAGCCTCATCGGCGGCCGACCCGGACTCTCGTTCGACGGTACGGATTTCCTGGCGACCGGGGATGTATCCCTCGGCACGTTCTCGATGTTTATCGTGTTCAGTGCGACCGCAAACGGGATGCCCATCACGCACGGCGATGCAACCGGCACCGGCAACGGTCACTGGATCTACACAGACGAGGGTTGCGCCATCGACCTGCGACGTGGCGGAGCGTTCAGCGGCAAGAATGTGAGCCCCGACTGGGGTATCGATGGAGCCTCGAGAGTCGTCACGCATACCTTTGACGGCACGCATGCGGGCAATCTGTTGTATATCGACGGCACCGCACAGACGCTGGTGGACTGCTTGTCCTCTGTCGATCCGGGGACGACGCCCACTGCACAGGCGCTGGGGATCGGGGCCCGGCCGACGGGCGCGAACCCGGTGACGGGGAGCATCGCGGAAGTGATTGTGTACGACCGCGTTCTCACCGCCGCAGAACGTCAAACTGTGGAGACATACCTGGGGACCAAGTATTAACGTATCCTAGGGGTCGATCGAGCCAGATCCCGCCGTCCCGACCGGTCAAAGAATCAGCCCCGCAACGAGTTCCGTTGTGGGGCTTTTTCTTGAACCAAGGGGCCCTTCTCGCCCGTGGCTCCCTGCGACCAACAGCCGGGAAGCCCTGGGACGGAAGACGGAGACCTTCATGAGCAAGACGAAGCATCGAGCAGATCGACAGTCTTTGCGGGCACGCCGACTGTGTCGCGAAGCGAGAGGATGGCGCGCTCGTGGGCGCGCTCCCGCCCGGGTCGGTATCCCTCGGCCGCGAGTGCCAGCGTGGCGAGTTGGAGCGCGGCGTTGTGACTGATCCCGAGCCGCCAGTCCGGGCTGAGCCCCTCGACACCGGCGTCGGCCAGGTCGCGGTCGACGACGGCGAACAAGTCCGCGATCTCTTCGCGGCTCGGCTCATGCGACACGATCCGGCGGTTAGCGAGCCAGTCTGCCAAGCTCACGATCGTCGCCCACCACGAAGAGCTTTGGACCCGCGAGGATACGGTTCAGGAACGGCGTTCCATGCTTCACCTTGTCCCGGAATTCCTTCACCGGATAGACGGAGGGATTCACTTCCCGGCCGAGCCGGGCCTCGGCAGCGCGCACGGCCGGAAGAATGTCGGCGAGTGTGACATCGCCAACGATCAGCACATCCACGTCGCTGCGGGCCGACTTTTTGCCGCTCGCGACCGAGCCGTAGACGAACGCCACGTCGATGTGGCGCTCCCGGGGGAGCGCCGCGAGCGTCGCGCGCAGCACATCGACCGCGCCGGCCGTTTTTTCCAAGATGGCCTGCAGCTCGGGGAAAATGGCGGCGTTCCGGTTGGCCGAGAAGTACACCTGGCGTCCCCGGGCCTCCCGCTCGATGAGACCTGCTTCGACGAGCTGCTTGAGCTCCCGCTGGACGGCCCCTGAGCCCCCACCGGCGGCGCGCAGAATCTCACGCAGATAGAAGCGTTCGTCGGGTCGCCCGAGCAACAGCGCCAACACCTCGCGGCGCGTTGATCCGAACAGCAGGCGCGACGCACGATCGAGGCTTGGCACTGTGCCCATAATGGGCTCAATTGTACCTACGGCGGGCACACGTGGCAAGCCGTATGGACGACCCATTCCAGCGCGCTCAGGATGACACGTCGGGCCGCATGCCCGTGAAGAAAGGGTGGCGCCAGCGGAGGTCGGGAAACCGCGCGTAGTCCCGATCGGTCGTGATGAACTCGCAGCCCGACTCGATCGCCAGCGCCGCCAGCCAGGCGTCGGGCACGAGATTGCCCCGGGCATTCACCGCCTGACACAACCGCGTGAAGATGCCCCAGTGCCGTGCCCCCGGGTGCACCGGCACGGCATTGGCGCGTTCGCGGAACGCCGCGGTGAACGCGAGGGCGGCGTCGAGCGGGGTCGGCGGCAGAAATACGCGCGGATGGGTCACGATGCGGAGAAATCCGGCGAGCACGTAATCGGATACGGCGTACGCCTCGTCCGAGGCGACCAGCGCCTCCAGCCAACTCCGGTGGGCCGCGTGAGCCGGCGCATCCGTCCGAAACGCGTACACCAGCACGTTGACGTCAGCGAGGCGCATCGCCCTCCTGCATCAGATCGAGCAGATTCGCCGAGTCATCGAGGTCCACTCCCGCCTGCAGACCCTTCCCGCCGAATGTCGGCAGCGGCGGCGCCGCGCCGCCCGCGGCAGGGGCCGGCGGGCGCACCTGCGATTCCAGCGCGGTCAGGCCGCGGCGCAGCACGTCCGACTTCGTTGCCGCCAATCGCACGGCCAGCCGCTCGAGGCGCTCGCGGTCGGCGCGATCGAGATAGACCTGCACCGGCTCGGCCACCCGCCCGGACGGCCGTCGATCATGACGCTTTGTCATGAAGTCATGATAACGATGCCGCGCGGGGTTGGCAACCGCATTCGATCCACACCACTTCCTCGACTGGGAGGAGCGCGAGGATGACGACAACATCGAGGGGGTGGAGTCTATCCAGGCTGTCCCGTCGATGATCCATAGCGGCACTCCACCACCGCGCCTTCCGTCGTTCCCCCCTCTCCCGACGGGAGAGGGGGTCAGGGGGTGAGGACGACGCGGCCTTGGGGCGTCTCACTACCACTCTCCGGCTCGCCTTTCGACCGGAACGGCCCCAGCACGCGCCGCCCTGAGCGCAGCGAAGGGTTCCGCGCGCTACGCCACGCGGTCATCAGCTCGGCGTCGCTCGCACGGCCGCCTCGGCGCCAGGCCGCCCGAGACCGATTACCTGGTGTATTGCGACGAGGTCGCGGCGGGGCGGGCCTGAGACGGAGTCGCCCACCTGGGGGCCGCGGGGGACTTCCGGTTCGGCGGGCGCGGGCCAGGCCCCCTGGCGGGCGCCCGGCCCAGGGACAGAGCCTAGTCCGCGACTACCTGGACCTCGTCGATGCCCACCTGGAAGAAGTCCTCGTTCACGGCGGCCGCGAAGCGCAGCCGCACGGTCTGCCCGGCGTACGCCGCCAGGTTCGCCGTCACGAGAATGTTTTCCGAGAGCGGATCGCCGGGATCGGTCTGATAGAGATTCTCCAGCACGCCCGCGCCGACGTCGTCCACGGCGGCACCCGGATTCATCACGTCGATGCGGAACTGCTGGTTCTGCTCGGACCCATTGACGGCCAGTCCTTCTGTAGGCGCGATGTGATAGTCTGTCAACACGTTATTCAGATAAATCGACGCCGTGAAGTCCGCGACCGTATAGCCCGCCGGGATGGTGATGTCCTGATACAGAATGTGCGTCGCGGGCCCGTCTTGATCGAACAAGGCGCCGTAGGTGCCCTCGGGCGGTGCCGGGATGTTGTTCCCGCTCGCGGGCCCGGTGGCGGCATCGGTGACGTATACGTCGGCGACGTCCAGGGTGGTGACGGACTTCATCCACCCCGTGAGGTCGCCCGACTCGAATCCCCCGTTCTCGACCAGCAGCAGGAGGGGCGTCGGTGCGGTTGAATCGTCGCTACAGGCGAGGCCGGCGGCGACGAGCAGCACGGCGGTGGCACGCAGGAACGGGCGCATCGGGTCTCCGGGATAATTGGTGAAGGCGGTCCGGACGAATGCGAGGGTGCCACCGGGTGGCGGCGCCCCGCGATACATGCGCAAATGTAACGACTGAACGAGGATCGCGCCCGCGGCCCGGTCGGGGGATCAGCGTTGGCACCCTCGGACCTGTCGCAGGAACTTGACACCCGTCGATTTCCTTGACAGTCACGCTGCGTCGCAACGTCTCGTCGTGCCGCTCGATTTCCTTGATCCAGTGACACTTAGATGCTCACCCCGGAGGCGACCGCCGACGGCATCCTCGTGGTCGGACGCTGCGGGACCACCAGCCCTACGAGCTGAAGTATCGCATCATCCGCGGACACGCTCTCGCTTCGGCAAAACAAACCCGCCCGCGGTGCCCTTTCGATCACGTCCATACGGATCGCCGAGGAGAGAGCGGGAACGGCCCAGCAGCTAGAGCAGCCGATCAGAGGATGGCTTGCGCGATACACGACGGTGACACAGCCCGGTACCGCTTGCGGCTTGCCCCCACTACTATTCTCTGCATGACGCTGCGCCGCTGTGCGATGAATCTGCTCCACACCATCGGACTCGCAGGCCGGGGGGACGCGCGCGCTGGCTGACGCAAGAAGCAGTCGTACGGGACAGCATGGCCCGCTCCCCCTCGGTGGAGCGGGCTTTTGCGTAGATGGACGGCAGACGTGAGACGGCAGACGTGAGACGGCAGACGTGAAAGGATCCGCGGTGATGAAGAAGCACTATTTGCTCGCGAGCGATTTCGACCAGACCCTCAGCTTCAACGATTCGGGCATCGTCCTCAGCGAGGTGCTCGGCGTCTCCGGCTTCCGCGAGAAGGTGACGGCGCTGTCACGCCTGAACCTGGTGCAGCAGGGGGCCGAGCTCGCCTACCTGCTCCGGCACGATCCCGAGTACCGGCGCGTACGGCGCGAGGACCTGCTCGAAGTCGGCCGTCGCGTGCGGTTGAAACGCAACGTGGCGCTGCTTGCCTCCATGCTCGAGGCGGGCATCAACGGCCACCGCTTCGATTTCTACGTCGTCTCCGCCGCGCCTGAGGAGGTCGTCCTCGAGGCTCTGAGAGATATCGTCCCGCCGGACCACATCATCGGCACCCGCTTCACGTGGGACCCGGCGGGACAGGAGATCGAGTCGGTCGTCCGGGTGGCCGCCGGCTATGGAAAAGTGGCCGCGGTCGAGGCTTTGCGCCTGCAGCTCGCCTTGCCGCGCGACCAGGTCGTCTACGTCGGCGACGGCCAGTCCGACATCCCCGTCATGCTCCAGGTGAACCGGGGAGACGGATTCACCATCGCGGCGTCGGAAGCCCGCGAGATCGCGCAGATCGCCCGCCGCACGGTGATCAGCGATGACGCGCTCAGCGTGCTCGTGCCGATCCTCGAAGAGATCGTCGGCTACGGGACCGGCCAGATCCGCGCGCTGTTCGAGAGCCAGGGCCTCGTCATTCAGGAATGGGACCGCGTGCGGACCGACTGGCTGACGATCCGCACGGGCGCGGCCGACGGAGTGCTCGGTCTCGACGCCGTGGCGGAGGCGTGATCCTGGGGTGCCGGTGGCGGCGTTCAGGACGTGTGCCGCTCGATCACCTCGATGATCTTCTCGGGCTCGAGCGGCTTCGCGATGTACGGGTATCCCCCGATGTCGCCGCCCGTCGCCACCACCTCCTGTTGTTTCACGAGGGCGGTCAGGAACACGATGGGCGTGTCCTTGAGCGCCTCGTCGCTCCGGATCTGCGCCGCGACCTCGCC
>JAUYMC010000114.1 GCA_030699545.1 Gemmatimonadales bacterium
ACTGCAGTGCATCACGGGCCGGCGACCGACGGAGCTCCGCCGTCTGATTCTCACCGCCTCGGGCGGCCCGTTCCGCACGTGGGACCCGGCGCGCGTCGCCCGCGCCAGCGTCGCCGAAGCGCTGCGGCATCCCACCTGGAACATGGGGAAGAAGATCACGGTAGATTCGGCTACGCTGGTCAACAAGGCGCTGGAAGTCATCGAAGCGCATTTCCTGTTCGGCGTCGACTACGACCAGGTGGATGTGGTGGTGCATCCCCAGTCCGTCATTCACGCCTTCGCGGAGTTCGTGGACGGGTCCGTCCTCGCGCAGGTGGGCTTCCCGACGATGGAGCTGCCGATTCTCTACGCGCTGTCCCATCCGGAACGGATCCCCGACACGGGGACGCGGCGGTTCGACCCGGTCGCGGCCGGCGATCTGACGTTTGAGCCGGTGCGGCTCGACGTCTTCCCCGCCTACGGGCTGGGCCGCGCGGCCGCGCGCCGGGGGGGCACCGCGCCGGCGATGTTCAATGCCGCCAACGAAGTCGCGGTCGAGCTGTTCCTCGAGGAGCGCATTCCGTTCGGGCGGATCGCGAAAGTGATCGAGGCGGTGGTGGCGCAGGATGGGACGGCGGCAGGAGACGCGACGTCGCTCGAAGGCGTGCTGGCCGCCGACACCGAAGCGCGCCGGCTGGCGCGGGAGGCCGCATGCTCCTGACCCTCCTCGCGTTTCTGATCGTCCTCGGGCCGCTGATCTTCGTGCACGAGCTGGGACACTTCCTCGTGGCGAAGGCGGTCGGCATCCAGGTGCTGCGCTTCTCCCTCGGCTTCGGACGGCCGCTCATCGCGTGGACCCGGGGCGAGACGGAGTACTGGATCTCCTGGATCCCGCTGGGCGGCTACGTGAAGATGGCGGGCCTCGAGGAGGAGGGCGCTGCGGGAGAGCTCGAGGGCGGCAAGAGCGCAGTCCCGATCGATCCGGCCCGCTCCTTCGACCGCAAGCCGCTGTGGGCGCGCATGGCGGTCATCGTCGCGGGCGTCACGATGAATCTGCTCTTTGCCTGCGCGATCTACGCCGCGCTCACGCTGTCGCTCGGCGAATCGCGGCTCGCGCTGGTGCCGGTCGATTCCGTCGACGCCCGGCGCCTGCCGGCGGGTGCGCAGGCGCTCGCCACCCTGCGGCACGGCGAGCAGATCACCCACATCGACGGAGACACGGTCGCAACGTGGAATGAGCTCCAGGACGGACTGCTGGGGAGCCGGGAGCGGGGAGCAGGGAGCAGGGATACCGTGACCATAAGGGTCGCGGACCGCGCGGATCCCATCGTGCTGCGCTTCGATCCGGAGGATCACTCGGGCCGTGAGATGACGGTCCGGGCGCTGCGGCCGCTCCTGCCCGCCCGGATCGGCGTGGTGACGCCCGGTCATCCGGCGGCCAAAGCGGGGCTGCGCGGCGGCGACGTGGTCGTGCGGGCCGGCGCGGACACGGTGCGCTCGTGGGACGAGATGGTGCGCACGATCCGGCGGAGTCACGGTCAGGCGCTGGACCTCGCGGTGTGGCGCGGTGACTCCCTCGTCATGATCAGCGTCACCCCCGTGACCCAGACCGAAACGGACAGCAGCGGCCGCGAGGTCACGTTCGGCCTGATCGGGGCGACGCCCGATCCGCGGCTGCCGTCGGTCCGCGTTCCGGCGGGGCCGGTCCGGGCGATCGTCGGCGGGGTGGAGCAGACCGCCTGGCAGGTGGGGGCGATCGCCGTCTCCGTGAAGCGGCTCATCTTCCGTGAGGCCTCGACCCGCGAGCTGGGCGGTCCGATTCTCATTGCCCAGATGTCGGGGCAGATGCTCCGGCTGGGCGCCGAGTCGTTCCTGCGGTTCCTCGCCTTCTTTTCCGTGAGCCTCGCCGTGCTCAACATGCTGCCGATCCCGGTGCTCGACGGCGGCCACGCGATGTTCCTGCTCATCGAGGCGATCCGCCGCAAACCGCTGTCCATGCCGGTGCGCATGCGCCTGACGCAGGTGGGGCTGTTGCTGGTCCTCGCCATCATGGTCCTCGCCTTGTCGAACGATGTCCTCCGCGTCTTCCGTTAACGACGCGCTCACCGGCTACGCCGCGGGTCGGGTGACGGCGGAACAGCTGGTGAGAGCCGTGGCGGGCGTGTATTACCGGGAGCAGGGAGCGGGGAGCAGGGAGCAGTTGAAGCCGCTCATGGAGGTGATCGAGCGGGCCCATCCGGGCATTGTAAGGCTGACCGCCGCTGCCGACCGCCCCGGCTTCGCGATCGAGCTCACAGAGCGGCCGTTTCCGAAACAGTACGAAGATGCGTTGCGGAGCGCGGTACAAACGGCAGTGGCGCAGGGAGGCGTGCCTGCTCCCAGCTCCCTGCTCCCTGCTCCCTCGTTATTGGCGCGTCTTTACGTCGCGGTCCGCAAGTTCTTCAGCGCATAAGCTTCACGACCGCGGCGATCAACACCAGCAGGCCGATTCCCGTTCCGGCGATCACCAGCCAGGCCCGCCGATCGGCCGGCGGATCGGTGAGCGCCTCGCGCTGCCAGGTGCCGAGCGGCGCGACGCCCACCGTGAGCGTGGGGCGCTTCTTCTCCTGCACTTCGTCCAGATCGGCGAGCAGCTCACCGGCATTCTGGTAGCGGTCGTCGGGATGCTTGGCCAGGCACTGCATCACCACCCGCTCGAAGCGTTTCGACAGGTCGGGGCGCTTGCGGCGCAGCGCGGGCGGCGGGTCCTCGACGTGCATCCGGGCGAGCTCGAACCAATCGGTGGACGTGAACGGGACTTCGCCGGTCGCGGCCTTGTAGAGCGTGACGCCCAGGGCGTAGAAGTCGACACGCTGGTCCACATGCCGCCCCTGCGCCTGCTCGGGCGAGAGGTAGTGCGGCGTGCCGATCGTCATGTTGACGCCGGTGGACGCGACGTACCCCGACACCGCCCGGGCGATACCGAAGTCGGTCAGCACCGCCGCTCCGTCGGAACGGAGGAGGACATTGTCCGGCTTCAAGTCGCGGTGAATCACGCCCTGGCGATGGGCGAAGTCGAGCGCGGCCGCGATGTCGCGGGCGAGGCGCAGGATGGCGTCCTCGGGGAGGGGGCCTTCGCGGGCGATCCGGGCGCCGAGGCTGTCGGCGCAGAGGTCCATGGCGAAGTAGACGTGCGCGCCCGCTTTGGCGACCGACCGGATGCGAATGATGTTGGGATGCTCGAGCTTTGCCGCGGTCTCGCTTTCATTGCGGAAGCGGGATTCGAATTGGTGGTCGCCGGCGTAGCGCGGTTTCAGCACCTTGACCGCCACCGGGGTGCCGTCGGCCTCCCGCCCCACGAACGCCCAGGCGAACCCCCCCTGGCCGAGGAGGCGCTCCAGGGTGTAGGGGCCGAGCGTTTGACCAACGAGGTCGGTGGCGGCGTTCAGCACGAGGTGTCCACTTTACAAAGGGTTCGGAGCCGGTTAACCTACGGCGCCAACAACGATTAGGGAACAAGGACAGATGTACGACAAGACGACGCCGGTCAGGAAGCACGGGCTGCACGACCGGGACACCGGCTCGAGCCGGGTCCAGATTGCGCTGCTCACCGAGCGGATCAACAGCCTCACCGAGCACTTCCGGGCTCACGCCAAGGATTTCCACGGGCAACGCGGCCTGCTGCGTATGGTCAGCCGCCGCCGCCGCCTGCTGGAGTACCTCAAGCGGACCGATCTCGCGAAGTACCGGCAGCTCATCGACGAGCTCGGTCTCCGTCACTAGTAGGTCACGGCGTCGTCGCAGGGCGCCCCGGCAAAGAGCACGGGGCGCTCGGCGCATTTTCCAGTGCTCTAGACAGGTCCTCTGAGTGAAGCACGTCGAGCGTCAGTTCGCCGGCCGCACCCTCAAACTCGAGTCGGGACGGTTGGCCAAGCAGGCCGCCGGCTCCTGCCTCGTCCAATTTGGCGAGACGGTGATTCTCGCGACGGTCACCGTATCCGACAACGTCGCCAACCTGCCGTACTTTCCCCTTACCGTCGAGTATCGCGAGAAGGCCTACGCCGCCGGCAAGATCCCCGGCGGCTTTTTGAAGCGCGAAGGCCGGCCGTCCGACGACGAGATCACCGCCGCCCGCGTCATCGACCGCTCCGTGCGGCCGCTGTTCCCCGAGGGGTTCAAGAACGAAGTCCAGGTCTTCGTCTACGTGCTCTCGGCCGATCAGGAGAACGACGCCGACGTGCTGGGCGTGACCGCCGCGTCCGCGGCGCTGAGCATGTCCAAGGTCCCCTGGAACGGCCCGATTGCCGCGGTGCGGGTGGGACGGGTGGAAGGCGCCTGGATTCTCAACCCCACGTTCCAGCAGCTCGAGTTTTCCGACCTCGATTTGACGGTGTCGGGATCGCGCGAGTCGATCGTGATGGTCGAAGGCGGCGCGCTGGAGCTGACCGAAGCGGAGATCGTGAAGGCGCTCGAGGTCGCGCACAAGGGCATTCGCGAGCTGCTGGACGCGGCGGGCGAGCTGACGGCCGAAATGAGCCAGCCCAAGATGGAGTGGGTGAAGGCGGAGCCGGCCCCCGAGCTGGTGGCGCGGGTGACGGCGCTCGCCGAGCCGCGGGTCGCGGAGGCGCTGCGTCTCGGCGTGAAGGCCGAGCGCACCCAGGCGCTGAGCGCGGTCAAGCAGACGATCGTCGAGCAGCTCGCCGAGGAGTTTCCCGAGAAGCTGCGCGAGGTCGTGGCGGTCATCGAAGACATCGAATACCGCACGATGCGCGAGCGGGTACTGGCGGCGGGCGAGCGGGTGGACGGGCGAGACCTCGACACCGTGCGTCCCATCACCTGCGAAGTCGGCTGGCTGCCGCGCACGCATGGCTCGGCGCTGTTCACGCGCGGGCAGACGCAGGCGCTCGTCTCCGTGACCCTCGGCACGACGCGGGACGAACAGCGCATCGATTCGATCGACGTCGCGCAGGAGACGACGAAATCGTTCATGCTGCATTACAACTTCCCGCCGTTCTCGACGGGGGAAGTGAAGCCGATTCGCGGCACGTCGCGGCGCGAAGTGGGGCATGGGGCCCTCGCCGAACGGGCGCTGCAGGCGGTGCTGCCGCCGTACGAGGAGTTTCCCTACACGCTCCGCATCGTCTCGGACATCCTGGAGTCAAACGGGTCGTCCTCGATGGCCACGGTCTGCGGGGGCTCGCTGGCGCTGTTCGATGCCGGCGTGCCGGTGAAGGCGCCGTGCGCCGGGATCGCGATGGGGTTGATCAGCGACGGATCGCGGACGGCCATCCTGACCGACATCCTCGGCACCGAGGATCATCTGGGCGACATGGACTTCAAGGTCGCGGGGACGCGCCAGGGCGTCACGTCGATTCAGATGGACATCAAACTCGAGCACCTCGACTTCACGGTCATCGCCGAGGCGCTCGAGAAGGCCAAGGTGGCGCGCCTCCACATTCTGGACGTGATGCACCAGACGATGCCGGAGCCGCGCTCGGCGCTCTCCAAGTACGCGCCGCGCATCCTGACCATTCAGATCCGGCCCGACAAGATCGGCGACGTGATCGGTCCGAAGGGCAAGACGATTCGCGGCATCCAGGAGCAGACGGGCGCCGAGATCAACGTGGACGACACGGGACTCGTGACGATCTCGGGTGTCGGCGAAGCGGCCGAGCGCGCGCGCGACATGGTGTCGGGCATCGTCCAGGAGCCGGAAGTCGGCAAGGTCTACGAAGGCGTCGTGAAGAGCACGACGGCGTTCGGCGCCTTCGTCGAGATCATCCCCGGCGTCGAGGGCCTGCTGCACATCTCCGAGCTGCAGCACGGCCGCACCGAGCGGACCGAGGACGTGGTCAAGAAGGGCGACCACTTGCAGGTGAAACTGCTCGAGGTGGATGAGCGTGGCCGGATGCGGCTGTCCCGGAAAGCGTTGATGGAGAAGAACTAGCCGCCGGTCTCATGGATACCGTTCGGCTGGACCGCGAGATTCATCGAACCACGGCGCCGAACGGCGTGACCGTGTTGAGCGAGCGCGTCCCCACCGTGCGCTCGGCGGCGATCGGGGTATGGGTCCGGACGGCCAGCGCCAACGAGCCGCGCCCCAAGATGGGCGTGTCCCACCTGCTCGAGCACATGGTGTTCAAGGGCACCGAGCGGCGCACGGCGCAGGAGATCGCGCTGGCGCTGGAGTCGCGCGGCGGCTCGCTCGACGCCTACACCTCGCGCGACAGCACCGCCTACCACGCCCGCGTGCTCGACGCGGACCTGCCGCGGGCGCTCGACGTGATCACCGACATGATCCGGCGGCCGGTGTTGCGCGACAGTGATCTTTCGCTCGAGCGCCAGGTGGTGCTCGAGGAGATCAGCACCGTCGAAGACACGCCGGACGACGAAGTCTTCGATCTCGCCTATCAGACGCTGTGGCCCCACCACCCCTACGGGTTCCAGATCCTGGGGACCCGCGAGACGGTCAGTGCCCTCTCGGCGGACGACCTCAAACATGTGCACGCGCGCGGCTACTATCCCGGCAACTGCATCATTGCGGCGGCGGGGAACCTGACGCACGAGGCGGTGCTCGCCGAGGCGGCGAAGCAGGGGTGGTTCGATCCGGCCGAGCAGCCCGCGACGCCGCCGCCCCTGGATCCGGTGCCCCCGGCGGTGCGCGGCGTGCGCCGCGGGTTCGCGAAGGACACCGCGCAGACGCACACGGTGTTCGCGACCGACACGATCCCGTTCGCCGACCGCCGCAAGTACGCGCTGCTGGTGTTGTCGAACGTGTTCGGCGGCGGGATGTCGAGCCGGCTGTTCCAGCGGATCCGCGAAGAGCTCGGCCTCGCCTACGCCGTCTACAGCTTCACGTCGTTTTACCGGTCGGTGGGGATGGCGGGGGTGTACGTGGGGACGCAGCCGCCGCGCGCGGTCGAGGCGATCGACGCGATCAGCGCGGAGTTCGCGCGGCTGGCCCGCGAGGGATTGACGGGACCGGCGCTCGAGGATGCGAAGCAGCAGACGCTCGGCCAGCTGATGCTCTCGCTGGAGAGTCCCACGTCGCGGATGTATCGTTTGGCCGGCACGGCGGTCTATGCCGAGGCCTATCGCAGCCTCGACGAAGTGCTGCGCATGGTCGCGGCGCTGACGGCGGACGAGGTGTCCGCGATCGCGGCGGAATTCTACGCACCCGAACGGCAGACCATCGTCTCGCTGGGGCCGAACGGGGGAGGGGCGGCAGCATGATCGTCGGCGTACCGAAGGAGATCAAGACGGCGGAGAACCGCGTGGCCTTGGTGCCGGCGGGCGCGGAATCGCTCAGCGGCGACGGCCACACGGTGCTGGTGGAGCAGGGGGCCGGCTTGGGCTCGGGTTTCAGCGACGAGGCCTATCGCGCCGTCGGGGCGCAGATCGTGCCGGGCGCCGAGGCCGTCTGGTCGCAGGCCGAGATGATCATGAAGGTGAAGGAGCCGATCGAGCCCGAGTGGCCCAAGATGCGGAAGGGTCAGGTGCTCTTCACCTATTTTCATTTCGCGGCCTCGGAGCCGCTGACGCGTGCCGTGATCAAGTCGGGCTGCGTGGCGATCGCGTATGAAACGGTGCAGCTCACGACCGGCGAATTGCCGTTGCTGACGCCGATGAGCGAAGTCGCCGGCCGCATGGCGGTGCAGGAAGGCGCCAAGTACCTCGAGAAGGTGTTCGGCGGCAGCGGGATTCTGCTGGGCGGCATTCCAGGGGTACTGCCCGCCGAAGTGCTGATCCTCGGGGGGGGGGTCGTGGGGACGAACGCGGCCAAGATGGCTGCGGGGCTGGGTGCGCACGTCACGTTGCTCGACGTGTCACTCGATCGCCTGCGGTACCTGTCGGACGTGCTCCCGCCCAATGTCGAGCTGCTGTACTCCAACCGGCACAACATCCTCGAGCAGCTCAAGACGGCGGACCTGGTCATCGGGGCAGTGCTGTTGCCCGGCGCCAAGGCGCCGAGTCTCGTGAAGCGCGGCGACCTGAAGCTCATGAAGCCGGGCTCGGTGATCGTGGATGTGGCGGTGGATCAGGGCGGCTGTATCGAGACGATCAAGCCGACGACGCACGACAAGCCGACGTATGTGGTGGACCGGATCATCCATTACGCCGTCGCGAACATGCCGGGCGGCGTGCCCCGCACGTCCACGCTCGGTCTCACCAACGCCACGTTCCCCTATGCCAAGCGGCTGGCCCGGATGGGGTGGAAGGAAGCGTGCAAGCAGGATGCGAGCCTGGCGTTGGGGTTGAATGTGGTGGACGGGAAGGTCGTGTATCCGGGGGTGGCGGAGGCGTTCAACGTGTCCCTCGTGGATACGAAATCGATTCTGTAGCGCACGTTTCTGGTACTGTCGCACCGTAGTCCCGCCGTTAGGCTGTACCCATGAAGGCTCCCTCCTTGCTTGCGGCATTCCGGCGGGCGTGGCCACAACCATGGTTTACACGCATGTTCTGAATCGTGGGGGCCGAGGAGTGCAAAGTCCCGCGGACATGCTGTGATATTGCGTTTAGGCTGACGGGGCTATTTGATTGAAGCGAGGCAAGAACTTCGGAATAGGTAGGGAGAGCATGCTTTCCGAAATTGTTTATCCAGTTCAGTCGAAGTCCCGTTAGGC
>JAUYMC010000125.1 GCA_030699545.1 Gemmatimonadales bacterium
ACTCACATCCGCCGCTGACCTAACGACACCTGGTATGGGGTTCCCGGCAGGCCGGATTTTTACGTCTGCAAGGCGCTCGGGGCCGATAACGGCGTCCACATCGGCATCCGCGATAGGGAATGAGATCTCGACGCGGATGACGACCGGGCCGGATTGAGAAACGGATTCCTTAGGCAAATCCAGCACTTGTGCCTGTAGAGTCTGGCCGCTCTCCGGCCATTTCCAATCGTCCGCGTCTCGATTGTAGTCATGGACGTTCACATGCCGTTCATCGCCGACATACGCACCAAGGGCGATAACATGAGGCACTTCGGCCATGCTGAAGTAGTCAATTCGGGCCGTTTCCGCAGCGTCAGCAATTGACCGAAGAGTTGCTGCGACTTGTCTGATGTACGCGTGAGATGCTCTCCAATGGCCGCCCTCTACATCTTCCTGGTACGGACGGGTATCGATCAGAACATCACGGCGAGGGACGGCACGGTCCCCTTCGGACAGCACCGCTAGCGCTTCCGTCTCGCCAACCGCTCGGAGCGGAGCTTGATGTCGCACCAGAAGGATCTGTTCGCCGTTCATTGCTTACGTTGTGCATCCGATATGGCGATTCGTTTCTTCAGGGTTTCTATGGAATTCTGTATAGCAGCCCGTGCCCGTCCAGCCAACTCTCGAGGGATCCGAGTGCGTAGTACAATGATCTTCGGACCATGACACACTCGTAGTCTCTTTCCGCTACCACAGGGGCAGAGCCAATGACCCTTCACTTCTGATGTCGCCAGAAGCGCTGACAATCCCATAAGCGCTTTTGGGTCATCTGTGCCGAGAGCTTCGCGGTAGAACTCAAGGATCCCGTCGGAACCATGCCCCCACTCGCCGGCAGGCCAAGGCTCGCCCAGTTCCACAAGGCTTTGACCAGCGAGATGCTCTGTCAGCGGACCATCGAGGAATTGAAGTAGCGACAGTCCCTTTGGGTAATCGTACCAAAAGGCTTCAGGCAGCATCACACAGAGCGTACCATCCTCGGCATTCACGTGACGATTGATATCACGCGGAATGCGGCCACCCGTTTCGCGCACAACCGGCATTCCATGCTCGCTGTCCTGAGACAGCTCGATCTCAATGCAGTACTTGTCACGCTCCCAGCCGCCCTCGCGGAGCTCAAAAACGCCGGTCAGCAGAATCTTGCCATCGACCTCGTCGAACTTTAGCCGCGGATGTGACGAAAGTACCTCGTCTCTTACCTGATTCAGGCGGTGCGGTTTGAGCCGGTACCAGGGTCTACGAGCCAAAGCTCCACGGCTTGGCGGGCGACGGCGAGGTAGTGACGATCCGCCGGAGGGCTTCGACCTTCGCGGCCTTCACGCTCGCTCTGTCAACCTGTCCGAAGACGGCCTCCCAGCCATTGGCGTCGATGAGCTGCAAAGTGGCGCGCGACTGCTCGCGGAGCACCCCACGCATCTGGTAGTTGATCATTTCACTGAGATCATTGTTCGAATTAGCCGGGTCTTCGATGGTGAGATTCTCAATGTTGTCCCGAAATCCGGTCCACACATGTGTTAGCTGTTTCGGCAGGGACAAATTCTGCTTTCCCTCGAGCGAATCGATGACGAGCAGTTCCAGGGCGAACGTCTTGAGGCCGATGCCGCGACGAGCCTTCCACAGCTTCTGTAAGCGGATGGCATCAACGACGCCGCTTTCACGCACATGATCGAGATGCGTTTCGAGATTGGTCTGCAAGCGCTCTTTATCCGAAGTAGCAGGGTAAAGAAACGCGTCACCGTCGTCGCCGTTGATGAAGCGACCAGGAATGACATCGACGTGAAAATCGATGTCACCTTCTGGATCGAACAGCCGTACCGCCACTCCCTTCCGCTGAACGTGGTACTGGCCCTGCAAGACTCGTTCGACATTCTCGTAGATCTCTTCGATCGTCTCGCCCCCGCTGGTGTCCTGATGAGCAAAGTAGTAGGCGAGATCCAGGTCGTACGCCTCCCTGACCATCGTACCTTTGGCCTTCGAGCCGCCCTCACGCAGTGCCGGCCTTGGGCCGAATTTGGCCGTGAGCAAGCTCTTGACCTCCTTACGATGTTGGTCCAGATCCTTGATCTCTTGACCGTCCTCGGCGAGAGTCTGTTCATCAAGCACCGCTTGCAGATATTCCTGGTCCGTCATCCCACGCTCCTTCGATGGTCCCCGTCAGATGTGGCATCTCCACTACAGCGAACAAATCCCGTAGGCCAACTCGAAAAAAAGGCCCACCGCGTTGGCGGTAGGCTGCGTCGTAGTCTGCCGTCGACTGAGGATAAATTTAACCTGCTCAAGCGGAAACGGTCAAGCAGTGCAGTTCGGGGTGCTAATCTCCAAAATTCGCCAGCTGCACATCCACCACATCCGGCAGCGCCTGAAGCTTGCCCAGCACCCCATTCGTCAGCGCCTGATCCACATTGATCGCCGCCAGCGCATCACTCGGCGCTCCACCCGACTGCTGCGCGCGGCGCGCCTGGTGATAGCTCGCGATATTGATCCCCGCGCCGCCGAGAACGGTGCCAACCCGGCCGATCACCCCCGGCACGTCCTTATTCCGGATAATGATCATCCAGCCGGTGGGCGCGATGTCCACGTGATAATCGTCGATCCGAACCACGCGCCCATGCCCGTCCCCCACCAGCGCCCCGGCGACCGTCACACGCCCGCGCGCCGTATCGACCTTCACGCCCACCGTCGTAAGAAATCCCGGCTCCGGCGCTCCCGCCTTGCGGGCGAGCGCGATGCCGCGCTCTTCGGCCAGCACCTGCGCGTTGACGAGACTGACCGGACCCGCGTTCATTCCGGCCAGCAACCCCTCGAGCGCCGACATCAGCACCGGCCGGGACGCCGCCACTTCCTTGCCGCCGTAGGCGACTTCGACGGCGGTCGGTGGTCCGTCCGAGAGCGCGAGCGCCAGGCGGCCCAGCCGGCGCGCGATGTCGAGCACCGGGCCGAGCCGCCGCAGCGTGTCGCTGCCCGCCGGGATGCCGGGGATGTTGATGGCGAACGACAGATCGCCCGCGACGAGGGCGTCGCGGACCGCGGTGCAGATCTCGACCGCGACGCGCTCCTGCGCTTCCGCCGTCGATGCGGCGAGATGGGGCGTGAGGATCACGCGGTCCAGTCCCCGCAGCGGAGAGTCGGCCGGCAGAGGTTCCACCGCAAAGACGTCAATCGCGGCGCCGCCGATGCGCTTGTCCCGCAGCGCCTGCGCGAGCGCCACTTCATCGACCAGCTCGCCGCGCGCCGTATTGATCAGCACAGCGGTCGGCTTCATCAACGCGAGTCGCGTCGTGTCGATCAGATGGTGCGTCTCGTCGGTCAGCGCCAAGTGCAGCGTGACGACGTCCGCGGTGCGGAGCAGCACGTCGAGCGGCAGGAGCCGGACGTTCATCTCAGCCGCCCGCTCCGGCAGGAGATAGGGATCGTGCCCCACGACTTGCATCCCGAACGCCCGCGCGAGCTGCACCACGTGGCCCCCGATGCGGCCCAGTCCGACCACGCCGAGCGTTTTCCCGCGCAGCTCGGTGCCCTCGAACCGCTTGCGATCCCAGTCCCCCCGCCCCATGGCCGCGGCGGCCTCCGGGATGCGCCGCACCAGCGCGAGCAGCAGGCCCATGGCGTGCTCGCCGGCGCTGACGGTATTGGCGCCCGGCGCATTCATCACCGCGATCCCCCGCCGCGTGGCCGCATGCACGTCGATCGTGTCGACGCCCGTGCCGGCGCGCGCCACGAGGCGGAGGTGCGGGGCGCGACTCATCAGGTCGGCGGTGACCTTGGTTTCACTGCGGACGATGAGCGCGTGGGCGTTGGCGACGGCGCGGTCCAGCTCCTCGCGGGGCTTGCCCGCGACGATCACGACGTCGATGCCGGGGGTCTGCGACAGGAGGTCGACGCCGCTGCCGGCGACGCGATCCGCCACGACGACGCGCCACGTCACTGCAGCGCCCTGGTGATCAGCGCGAGCAGCTCTTCGAGCGCGGACACGTCGTGGTCACCCATGTGCCCGATGCGAATGGTGGACTCCTTCAATGCGCCATAGCCCGCTCCGATGGTCCACCCCTCCGCTTTCGCGGCCCCCACGATGTCCTTGGCGCGCCGCCCGTCGGGGACCTTGAGGCAGGAGACCGTCCAGCTGCGCCGGCCGAGGCGTGGCACGAACCGCAGGCCGCCGCTCCCGCTCCAGGCTTCGACCGCCTGCCGCATCTCGTCATGACGGCGCCAGCGCGCCTCGATGCCGCCTTCCGCGTCGATCCGCTCGAGCTGCGTCTCGAGGGCGTACAGCAGGGAAATGGCCGGCGTGTTGGTGGGCTGAAACTTGGCGGTCGCTGCGACGAAGCTCACCAGATCGAAGTAGGCGCCGCGGTTCTCGAGTGTCTTGGCCCTCGCGACCATGCGCTCGGAGGCCACGCCGAGCGCTAGGCCGGGCGGGAGCGCGAGGGCCTTTTGCGAGCCGGTGAAGACGAAGTCGAGCGCCCAGCGGTCGGTTTCCACCGGTGACCCCGCCATGGACGTGACGGCGTCCACCAGCAGCAGGACGTCGTCGAACTCGCGCACCACGGCGGCGTAGCCTTCGACATCCTGGAGCACGCCGGTCGACGTCTCGGAATGGACGCAGGTGACGGCGTCCACCGGGGTGCGGCGCAGCGCGTCGCGCAGCATGTCGGGCTCGATCGCGCTGCCCAGCGGTACGTCGAGCCGGATGCATTCCTTGCCGCAGGCGCTGACGATCCCGGCAAACCGCTGGCTGAACGCGCCGTTCACGAGGGACAGCGCGCGCCGGCGCACGCCGTTGCGCGCCGCCATCTCCATGAAGCCGGTCGCGGACGTGGTGCCGATGAGCACGGGGCGCGACGTGCGACACAGCGCGGCGAGCCTGGGCGCGACGCCCTGCAGCAGCTGTTCCATCCCCGAGGAGCGGTGCCCCATCATCGGCCGCAACATGGCGGCCAGGACATCGGGGTGCACGTCGGTGGGGCCCGGGAGGAAGAACTTCCCGAAACGGATCGTCGCCGGTGCGGTCATGCGCCGGCCCGCGACAGCTCCTCGACCAGCCCTCCCACGACGACCTCACTCGTCTTCACCAGTCGCACGCCTTCCTCCCCCCACTCCTTGAGCAGGTGCTCGGCGGAGCTGCGGTCGATGGGCTTCATGGCATCGACGACGGCAAAAATCCTAATGTGCGGCCGGTGCTGGAGCAGCCCTTCGATGGCGTACTTGTCGCAGACGTCGAGAGCGACCCCGTACAGGACCACGTCGTGCGGCTCCAGCGCATCGAGAACGGTCAAGACATTGGCGTTGGTAAAGACGTCGAAGCGGTGCTTGTGCAGGAGGATGTCGCCGCGATGCGCCCGGATCCGCGCCGTGAGCGCCGCGGGATCCTGCGGCTCCGGTTCGATCACGAGCGCGTCGCGCAGCGCCGTCTCGGGGATCTTGCGCTGCCCCGGCGTCCCCCGAAGACAATGCGGGGGGAACGTGGTCTGGAAGTCGGGCGTGGCGGAGATCTCCGGATGCGCCGGCTCGTGATCGTCCGCGCTGGCCACGATGCGGATCCCGTGGCCGTGGGCGTA
>JAUYMC010000127.1 GCA_030699545.1 Gemmatimonadales bacterium
TCGTCGTGGCGCTCGTGGGATTCGTGCAGCCCGCGACGCCGTGGTTCGGTCTCTCCCGCGCGGATGGCTTGAACATCCGCGCGACGTGCCTGCTCGCCGCCGCCTGGCTCGCCGTCTTTGCCGTGCCGCTGTTCCTGACGCTGCGCGAAGCGCCCCGGCGGGTCGCCGCGCGATTCGACCCACGCGCGGCGATGCGGGAGCTCGCGACCACGTTCCGCGGCGTCCGGCAGTATCGCGACGCGGCGCTGTTCCTCCTCGCGCGACTGCTGTTCAACGACGGGTTGATCACGGTGTTCGCGTTCGGCGGGATCTACGCGGCGGGGACGTTCGGCATGACGCTCGCCGAGGTGATCCAGTTCGGCATCGGGATCAACATCGCCGCTGGTGCGGGAGCGCTGCTGTTCGGATTTGTGGACGATCGCATCGGCGGGAAACGCACGGTGCTGCTGAGCTGTGCGGCACTCGCGGGGGCCACGGCCCTCGCGGTGTGGGCCCCCACGCGAACCTGGTTTTGGGTCGCCGGATTGTCGATCGGCGTGTTCGCGGGACCTAACCAGTCGGCGAGCCGCTCATTGATGGCCCGGTTCGCCCCACCGGGCCGGGAAAACGAGTTCTTCGGCTTCTTCGCCTTCTCGGGCCGGCTCACCGCGTTCGCGGGCCCCGCGCTGCTCGGCCTCGCGACGCAGGTGTTTCAGAATCAGCGCGCCGGTGTGGCGACCGTGCTGCTGTTCTTCTTGGCCGGCGCCGGCCTCCTGCTGCTGGTCGATGAAGCCCGCGGCCGGCGTGCCGCTATGCCAGCTTCGCCGTCATCCTGATCTCGACGTTGCCCTGCAGCGCCTTCGAGACCGGACAGTTGTTCTTGGCCTCTTCGGCCGCCGCCGTAAACGCCTCCTGATCGATCCCCGGAACCTTGCCGCGCACGTCGAGCTCGCTGCGCGTCACCTTCGGCGCGCCATCCACGGTTTCGATCGTCACCGCGGCCCGCGTCTCGATCCGCGTCACCGCGTGGCCGGCTTTCTCGAGCACTCCCGAAAGGAACATGCTGAAGCATCCGGCATGGGCGGCGGCGATCAACTCTTCGGGATTCGATCCCTTGGACCCAGCGAATCGGGTGCCGAAGCTGAAGGCCCCGTTGAACACCCCGCTCATCGCCTTGAAGGTGCCCTTCCCTTCCTTCAGCTTGCCTTCCCACGTCGCGGTGGCGTTGCTCGTCGCCATGTCCATGACCCTCCGGAAATCGCGGTAGAATCGTGCGGTGAACGGGGGAATCTGGCGAGGCGGCCGCCCGTTCGCTACGCTTCATCCCTCCCAGGGAGCGAATTACTATGCCGACCAAGTCATCCAAACCGAACAAGCCGCCCAAGCCTCCCGCCCGGCGCCAGCCGGAAACGTTGCGCCTGCGCGGTCTCGAGCCATCGCTGACGGTCAACGACCTGCCGCGCAGTATCGCCTTTTACCGCGACGTCCTCGGCTTCGTGGCGGGAGAGGAGTGGCGCGAAGACGGCGCGATGACGGGGATCGAGGTGCGCGCCGGCTCGATCACCTTCTTTCTCACGCAGGACGACTTCGCGAAGGGACGCGACCGCCAGAAGGGCGTCGGCATGCGGTTTCGCTGCCAGACGGCGCAAGACCTCGACCGGCTCGCCGAGCAGATCACGGCGCGTGGCGGGGCGGTCGACGAAGGACCGAAGGACATGCCGTGGGGTGAGCGCCAGTTCCTGATCTCCGACCCGGACGGCTTCAAGCTGACCTTCGTCCAGCAACGTTGACCCTCTCGCCCGGCGCGTTCGCGGTGCTGCGCGCCGTCGCGGCGACGCTCATCGACCAGGCGCCGGCGGATCTCGCCGCGCGCGTCGCCGCGAAAATCGCCACTCTCCCCCGCTCGGCCGATCGGGCCGAGCTCGACCTGTTGCTTCGCCTGCTGGACCAGCCGCTGCTCAATCTCCTGCTCTGCGGCATCGCCCGGCCGTTCAGCCGCATGCCGCCCGCGCAGCGCGAACGCTGCCTGCGCGACTGGGCGACCAGCCGGCTCGCCGGCCGCCGGAAAGCGTTTCAGGCACTCAAGCGGCTCGTCACCGTCACGCATTACACCGATCCGGCGGCGAGCCGGACGATCGGTTACCCGGGGCCGCTCGGGCCGCCGCCGGACACGGCCAAACCGATCCGGCCGCTGACCATCGCGGGCGACACGACGCTCACCTGCGACGTCGTGATCGTGGGATCGGGCGCGGGCGGCGGCGTCCTCGCCGCCGAGCTGGCGGGCGCGGGATATGAGGTCGTCGTGCTCGAGAAGGGCGGCTACCGCAACGAGGCCGACTTCACCCACGACGAAGGCGACGCGCTCGCCACGATGTACGACGCCGGGGGGCTGCTCGCCACCCGCGATCTCGGCCTCGTCATTCTCCAAGGCGCCACGCTCGGCGGCGGCACGGTGATCAATTACACGACGAGCTTCGGAACGCCGCCGGCCGTGCGCGACGAGTGGGCGACGGCGCACGGGCTGCCGCACTTCATCGGCCAGGAGTTCTCGCACTCGCTCGAGGCAGTCGCTCGGCGCATCGGCGTGAGCACCGATCAAGCGGCCCCCAGCGGGCGCGATCGCGTGCTCATCCGCGGACTCGAACGGCTGGGATGGCATCACGGCGTCCTGCCGCGCAACGTGCGCGGCTGCGCGCAGGACGACGGCTGCGGCTACTGCGGGTTCGGCTGCCGGCATGGGGCCAAGCAATCGACGCTGATCACCACTCTCCAGGACGCCTACGAGCGCGGCGCCCAGATCGTCGTCGACTGCGCCGTACAGCGCGTGACGTTGGCGGCGGGCGCGGCGACGGGCGTGGAGGCGCGGGTCGGTCCTCATGCGCTCCAGGTGCGCGCCCGGGCCGTCGTGGTCGCCGCCGGCGCGATTCACTCGCCCGCGCTGCTGCTGCGCTCCGGGATTCGGGCGCCGGCCTTGGGACGCCACCTCGCGCTGCACCCCGCCACCGCCGTGCTGGGCGAAATGGACGAGGACGTGCGGCCGTGGAGCGGCACCGTCCAGGCCCACTATTCCGACCAGTTTGCCGATCTCGATCGCGGCTATGGTTTCAAGTTCGAAACCGCGCCGATGCATCCGGCCCTGCAGGCGCTCGCCGCCCCGTGGGAAAGCGCCGCCCAATACCGCGACCGGATGTCGCGGCTGCCACGCACCGCGTTGTGCGGCATTCTGCTGCGCGACCGGGTGGGCGGGCGGGTCACCGTGGATCGCGACGGCGCCCCGGTGGTGCAGTATCGCCTATCACGCTACGACGGGGGGCACCTACGGCAGGCACTGGCTGCCGCCGCGGAGCTGCTCGAGGCGGCGGGCGCGCGGGAAATCTGGGTGCCGTTGGCCCGCTGGATCAGCTACCGGCCCGCGGCGGGCGGGGGCGATCGGGGCCGGCGGGCCTGGCTCGACCGGGTCGATGCGGCGGGCTGGGGACCCAACGAGCTGCTGCTCGTCACCTTTCATCAGATGGCCTCCTGCCGCATGGGGGGAGACGCCCGCACGTCCGTGGTCGACGCCGGGCACCGCGTCCGGGGGGTGCGGGGCCTGTACGTCGCCGACGCCAGCGTCTTTCCGAGCGCCTCCGGGGTAAATCCGATGCTGACCGTCATGGGTATCGCGCACCGCGCCGCCGGAGTCATTGGGGCGGACCTGTAGATCCTCAGCCGAGGGGACCACCGCATGCTGATGCTGTTGACCGCCGTCGCGCTGGCCACCACGCAACAGGCCACGTCCACCGAGTCGCCGTTCCGCCCGTTGGAGCTGCCGCCGCCCACACCGGAGCGTAGCGCGTCGGGCACGCCCGGCCCGCGCTACTGGCAGCAGCGCGCCGATTACGTGATTCGCGCGACGCTGGATACGGCCGCGAACGTGCTCTCGGGCACTCAGCGCATCTACTACATCAATCGCTCGGACGACGTGTTGCCGTTCGTCTGGCTGCAGATCGATCAAAACCTGTTCGCGCCCGGCTCAGTGGCGGGGGCGTTGAGCCAGCCGCCGCTGCGATTCGCCGGCGGAGTGGTCTTCGATTTCAGCGGCAAGGGATTCGTCGGCGGCATGACGATCAGCCGGTTCACGGCGGGAGGCCGCCGCGTCACGCCGACGATCCTCGGGACCATGATGCGGGTGGAGCTGCCCCGCGCCCTGCGACCCGACAGCGGCGTCACCTTCGAGCTGGACTGGCGCTTCCCCATCCCGCCGTACGGGGCCGGGCGCATGGGTCGTATCGGCTCGCGCTTCTACGAGCTGGGGATGTGGTATCCCCGGATGGCGGTCTACGACGACGTCAACGGCTGGAATACGCTCCCCTTTCTCGGCGCGGGGGAGTGGTATCTCGAGTACGGCGATTTCGACGTCAGTCTGACCGTCCCCGCGGGGTTCGTCGTCGCCGCCACCGGCATGAACGCGAACGCCGAAGCGACGCGGACGCGGCAGCAGCGCGCCCGGCTCGCGCGCGCGCTGCGGTCGGCGACCGCCGTCCCGCTCATCACCCGCGAGGAAGCCCAGGCGAACGCCACGCGCGCGGTGCCCGGGACCAAGACGTGGCGATTCATCGCCAGCGGCATCCGCGATTTCGCGTGGGCGGCGGGACCCGGATTGCGCTGGGACGCGAGCGCCTGGGACGGGATTCTCGTGCAGACGTTCTATCATCCCGAGGCGACGTCGTGGGAGCCGGCAAACGGGATGCTGCGGCACGCGCTCATCCACTTCTCCGAGAAGCTGGGCCGCTACCCCTGGCCGCAGATCACGAGCGTCGAAGGCTTGGTCGAAGGCATGGAGTATCCGATGATCATTTTCTGCCCGGCGCTCGAGAAACGGGAAGATCAATACTGGATCCTGGCGCACGAGCTCGGCCACCAGTGGTTCCCGATGCAGGTGGGCTCCGACGAGCGGCGCTATCCGTGGATGGACGAAGGCTTCAACACATTCACCAACTACGACGCCGCCGAGTCGTTCTTCAAGGGAACGCCCTACGCGGACACGGTGCGGCGCGATTTGCTGAGCGCCTACACCGCCGCCGCGCGGCCCGGAGCGGAACAGCCGATGATCACGCAGCCGACCGAGGTGCGCGAGCTCTACTGGAATGCCTATCAGAAGCCGGCGCTGATGCTCACGATCCTGCGGGACGCGGTGATCGGCCGCGAGGAGTTCGACCGGGCGTTCCGGGTGTACGTCCAGCGCTGGCGCAGCAAGCATCCGCAGCCGGCCGATTTCTTCCGGACCATGGAAAACGCGACGGGCCGCGATCTCGACTGGTTCTGGCGCAACTGGGTGCTGACGACGGCGCGGCTCGATCAAGCCGTCGATTCGGTGACCACCACGAGCGGACGCGACACGACCTTCATTCATCTGTCGAATCGCGCGCAGATGGTGCTGCCGGTGACGCTGGAGCTGCGCTACGACGACAACACGACCGAGATGCGGCAACTCCCCGTCGAGATGTGGCTGCTGGGAAGCCGCTTCACCTACCGGGTGCCGACCGCCAAACGGCTGACCGGCGTGGCCATCGATCCCCGGCACGCCTATCCAGATGTGGAGCGAAGGAACAACAGCTGGGGGCGCAGCCGTTAGGCCGTCTTCACCTCGGCAATGAGCCGGAGCAGCGAATCTTTGGCGTTGCCGAACAGCATGGCGGTCTTGCGGTCGTAGAACAGCTCGTTCTCGACCCCCGCAAATCCGGGGTTCATGCTGCGCTTCATGACGACGACGTTGGCGGCCTGGTCGACCGCGAGAATCGGCATCCCAAACAGCGGACTGGAGGGCGTGTTCCGGGCGGCGGGATTGACGACGTCGTTCGCGCCGATCACCAGCGCGACGTCGGTGTGCGCGAATTCCGGGTTGATCTGCTCCATGTCGAACAGCTTGTCGTAGGAAACGTTGGCCTCCGCGAGCAGCACGTTCATATGCCCCGGCATGCGCCCGGCGACGGGATGAATCCCGTATTTCACGCTCACACCTCGCTTTTCGAGCAGGTCCGCCAGCTCGCGCACCTGATGCTGTCCCTGTGAGACCGCCAGCCCATAGCCCGGGATGATGATGACGCTGCGCGCGAAGGCCAGGAGCAGCGCCGCATCCTCGACGGTGACCTCCCGCACGCCGCGCGCCGTCAGCGCCGCGGTGCGGGCATCGGTGCCGGCCCCCCCTGAGGCCGCGGCGCCGAAGCCGCCGAACAGCACGTTCAGCAGCGAGCGATTCATGGCCTTGCACATGATCTGCGTGAGGATGATGCCCGACGCGCCGACCAGCGCGCCCGTGATGATGAGACCGGGGTTGCGAATCACGAACCCCGTCGACGCGGCGGCCAGCCCGGAATAGGAGTTCAGCAGGCTGATCACGACCGGCATGTCGGCGCCGCCAATGGGGATCACGAGCAGGATGCCGAGCAGCAGGGCGCCGGCGTTGAGCGCCAGGAACAGCTCCGGATGGTCCGGCCCCACGGTCAGGTAGATCCCCGCCGCCAGCAGCGCCACGACGAGCATCAGGTTGATCGGATGCTGCCCGGGGAAACCCACGGCCCGGCCGGGCACGAGCTCCTGCAGCTTGGCCGCCGCGATCATGCTCCCCGAAAACGTCACGGCACCGATCAGCGTGCTGGCATAAATCGTGACCGCGATGTCCACCGGGAGCTGCTCGCCCGTCTGCACGAGCCGATGCCACTCCGCCGCCGCCACGAGCAGCGAGGCTCCGCCACCGAAGCCGTTGAGAATCCCGACCATCTGCGGCATCGCCGTCATCGGCACCGCGCGGGCCATCCACAGCCCCGCGCCGGACCCGAGCACGCCGCCGAGAACGATCAGCTCGACGCTGAGGATCTGCTGATCGAGCAGCGTGGTCACGATGGCGATCAGCATCCCGACCGCGGAGATCGTGTTCCCGCGTCGCGCCGTGGCCGGGTGCGACAGCCGCTTGAGGCCGACGATGAACAGCACCGCGGCCAGGAGATAGGCGAGCTGCATCCAGCCGCTCACGGACGGCGCTCCCGCTTGAACATCCGCAGCATTCGGTCGGTGACCGCATACCCGCCGACGACGTTGATCATGGCGAACGCCACGGCGATGACGCCGAGCACCGCCGCGAACCGCGTGGCCCCCATCCCGGCGACGATCATCGCCCCGACGATGGTGATGCCGGAGATCGCGTTGGATCCGGACATGAGGGGCGTATGCAACGTCGGGGGCACTTTGGTGATCACCTCGAAACCGACGAACATGGCGAGCGTGAAGATGACCACCAGGACCACGAGCACACTCATGGCTGTCGCACCTCTCCCGCATGGGTCATGCAGGTGTCACGGATGATCGGGTCCTCGAAATCGAGGCGCAGCTGCCCATCCGCCGTCAGATGGGTGAGGAAGGCGGAGATGTTGCGTGCGTACATCTGACTGGCATGCAGCGGCAGCGTGCTCGGCAGGTTCACCGGGCCGAGAATCGCGACGCCCTGGCGGACGATCTCGGCGCCCGGCTCCGTCAGCTCGCAGTTCCCGCCCGTCTCGGCGGCGAGATCGACGATGATCGAGCCCGGCTTCATCCCCTGGACCGCGGCGGCGGGAATGAGCATCGGCGCGCGCTTCCCCGGGATCGCGGCGGTGGTGATGACGATGTCGGCATCGCGCACGGCGGCCGCGAGGAACTCCTGCTCGCGGCGATGCGCATCGGCCGACAGCTCCTTCGCGTACCCCCCGGCGGTTTCCGCCTGCTCGGCCAGCGGGATCTCGAGAAACACCGCACCCAGACTCTGGACTTGCTCCTTCACGGCGGGCCGCACATCGAACGCCGAGACGACCGCGCCGAGGCGGCGCGCGGTCGCGATCGCCTGCAGGCCGGCGACTCCCGCGCCGAGCACGAACGCCTTGGCCGGCGGGATGTTGCCCGCGGCGGTCGTCATCATCGGCAGCATGCGGCCGAGATTCGAGGCGCCGACCAGCACGGCCTTGTAGCCGGAGAT